>JASHYQ010000226.1 GCA_030042955.1 Thermoplasmata archaeon | reverse complement strand
TCTTTGGACCCTGCACATCGGCCACCACCGCAATCTCCTTGCGCTTCTCGCGCGCCACCGCGTGCACCCTTCGAAGGACCATCCGGTGCTCGTCGTCCGTGCCGTGCGAGAAATTGAGCCGGAGTGCGTCGACACCTGCAGCGAGGAGCGAAGCGAGCCGTTCGGGGCTCTCGGTCGCAGGCCCGATGGTGGCTAGGATCTTGGTCCGACGCACGCGGCGCGCAAGGTCCTCTGCCCTAATATCCTCCGGGGCGAGGAGGGAGGGTTAATTTAATGACGAACCCCCGTGGTCAGTCCAGCCCCGTGGTGTAGTGGCCAAGCATGCTGGCCTTTGGAGCCGGCGACAGCGGTTCGAATCCGCTCGGGGCTAAATTTCATGGCTCGTCAGTGGGTTACCAATTGTCGCTGAGATATCCTACTGCCGGCCGTTCCGGGAGCAAAGGGTCTTACTGTCCGGGCGAGGTCAATCCGCAGGCGGCTACGCGAGGTTCATCCTCTTCAACAATCCTTGGAATCTGGGGTCGCTCCGGACGTGCTCGAGTCTCGGGCTAAGCCGAAAGCCAGCGATCGGGAGATTGTGAGCCAAGAACGCCTTGTCCAGCCAGCCAAAACACTCGTCGAGCTCGCCCAGCTCGGCGTAGATTTGGGCGATGGAAGTCGATGTTTGGCCGAACTGCGGCATCGTTTCTTCCCGCCTTAGAAGGGCTCGCGCCTTCTCCTTCTCACCGGACAACGCGTAGTACTGGGCACGAAGAATCGGCTTGAAACGGGGTTCGACTTCCAGTTCCTCGGCCCGCTCGAGCTCGCAGAGGCACTGCGCGAGTTCGGAGCGGGCAAGGTAGTAGCTCGCAAGCATACCATGATACGATCGACCGGCGGATTGCAGTTCCCCTATCTTCTGTATCTTGAGGAGCGCTTCGTCCAGGCGACCGAGCCAGATGAGTGTGATGGCGAACATCGCGAGGTTGTTGACCCAAAGGGGATCGGCGGCTTCGGCCAGGGTGAACTCTACGAGCGCTTCGTCAATCCGGACCTTCATTTGCAGGCATTGTGCCAGCCGATTATGCGCCAGAGCATAGCTCGGGTCGAGCGTCAGAGCAACTCTGAGCTCCTTTTCCATGTCTGAAAACTCGTTGGCCCTCCAGTGGAGAATCGCCAGGACCTGGTGGGCTTCGGCGAGATCCGGGTCGAGCTTTATGGCCCGGTCTACCAATCGTCGGACAGTCTTCTCCCATTCCGTTTGCGAAACTTCCGTGTACCAAATCCCGAGCAGGAACATGACGGTGGCCAATCCCGCATGCGCAACCGCATTGTCGGAGTCCAAGGAAATCGCGAGCTCGAACTGCCCCTTCGCCTCCTCCAGCGAGGCTTTGGAGCTACCGTGAAGAAAGGCCCGCCCTTTCAGGTAGGCGAGGTATGAGTCCGGCCCAACCGAGCGTCTCGCTTCGAGACGCTCCGCTTCGGCCGGCCGTAGCTCGATCTTCAAGGCCTCCGAAACCTGCCTTGCAATCTCGGTCTGAATCGCGAAGACGTCATCGAGTTCCCGGTCATAGGAATTCGCCCAGAGATGCCGCTGAGTCGCTACATCAATCAACTGCGCGGTGATCCGAAGTCGGTTCCCTGCTTTTCGTACGCTCCCCTCCAGCAGTGTGGCGACACCCAACTCGGTTCCGATCTGCGACACCGCCTTGGTGGTGGACTTGTATTGCATCACCGACGTGCGTGCGATGACCGGAAGCTCCCGTAATTGGGAGAGCACAGTGATCAGCTCCTCGGTGAGACCGTCAGCAAAGTACTCGTCCTTCGGGTCCGGACTGATGTTGGTGAACGGGAGGATTGCGATCCCGGTCGGACCCGGGGTTTCGGACTGGGTCCCCGGACCGGTCCACGGCAGGACGACCCGGTAGAGGTCCATTGGGACCCGTAGTCCCTTAAGAGCCGTCGGAGGGAGTTTTTCGAGCCTGTCGGAGATTTTGTTCCAGACCTGCTCATGGACAGCGTTCGAGACGCAGATGCCGCCGGGCTCTGCGACCGGCTGAATTCGAGAGGCGATGTTTACCGCATCGCCGAAAATGTCAGCCCCTTGTTGTTCTACATCCCCTAGGTGAATGCCGATCCGTAAGTTGATGGGGGTAGCACCGGCCCTTTCGTTGCGTTCGTGAAGCTTCCGCTGGATACTGATCGCACACTCGGTCGCTTTGAGAGAACTGTCAAACTCGACCAGGAGCCCGTCGCCGGTGGACTTCACCTTCCGGCCCTGAAACTTGGTAAGCAGCGGACGGACGATAGCCTCCTGCTCGTTGCGTAACGCTAGCGTGGCCTTTTCGTCGACCTGGGCGGCCGCGGTGTACCCCACCATGTCGGTGAACATGACGGCCGCCAGCCGTCGGGTCTTCGGCACGACCCGAGAACGGTCTTTCTTAGATTAAGCCCCCACCAGCCGTAACAAGCTGCGGGAGTGAGTTCGAAACGGCCAAGTGATGGATAGGGGAGCCTCCTGCGAGCCTACCCTTTGTTACGAACGGGTTTCTGTAACCACCCCCCCAGACCTCTGACGGGACGGCAACCGTCCTGTTCCGATGCGTCCTCCGCGCTTCGTGCGATGGCTCGGGGTCTCTTTACGATCGAGTGCCGGGGGTCGTCTTACCGTCGTCGCGGCGTTGCATGTTTTAGACGGTCGTGTATCCCATTGCGATGTAACAACCAGCGGATCCGCTCGGGGCTATTCCACTTCTGCGACCGACCCCTGTGGCCCTGTGGGAGTGGACAGGGGATCGAACCAACGGTTTGAGCCCTCCGGTGGCTGGTTTTTCTCCTGTTCGGGCCTGAGCCGTCAACTTCGTGCGGCCCCCTTCGGTTCGAGTCGGCGACTAATGGGAAGGCTGAGCGACGGCCCACTCTACGATGTGCCTCTCGGCCCGCCGAAGAAGACGGCCGACCGTTCCCCGGTTCACGTTCAACTCCCGGGCAAGGCCGGCGGTATCCGCTCTGCGCGGAACGTCGTAATACCCGCGCAGGCGAGCGAGCAGAAACGCGCGTCGTTGTGGGAGCGTCAGCGTCTCGAGGGGTGTGACGGCCTCCTTCTCAAGAGGCCGGATCCGGTGGATCCGGTATGGGATGTGCAGGGACTCCAAGGTCCGCTGAAGCCCGCGGAGCGCCGGTGTTTCGGCGATCACCGAGTATCGGATGGTATCGTCTCCGAGCACCGGGGGTCGAAAGTAGAGCTGGCGGCTCTGCTCGAGGCCGCGGAGGCGGCGAAAGGTGGCGCGGGTTCTGGCCACCCGGAGGGACCCCGGGCGGAACACAGTTCCCTGAATCCGAATCATGGTCTTGCCCTCGGCAGAAGCCGTCACACCTCGGGCAGGAGCGAGCCGGTAGTACCGCTCCAGCCCGCGGACCAGAGCCCGCTGTCGTTCGGGCGGAACGCGGCAGACCGCGACAAAACCCTCCGTCCCGAAACGAAGAAAACGGATTGACGACGCCGCCTCTCTCAGGGGAGTCGGGACGATGTCGAAGTCGAACGAGTCAAGGGGGATTCCGAAGGTGAGCTGGAACGTGTGACCTCCCCCAGTTGCGGCCCGAACCCATAGGCCACCCGTGGCCTATAGCCTCTATCGCCCCGGATGGCATGGATTCGGGCGTGGTCCATGGACAGCGCTGACCAAAACGAGACTCGGACGGCAACCGGCGCGGAGTTCGACCGGGGGTCCGCGCGCGCCGTGTTGGTCGTCCTCACCGGGATGGCGCTGATGGTCACGTATGTCGAGACGATGGTCGTCCCGGGGTTCCAAACCTTCTACACGTTCTTCTCGGGGGTACCCTACACCACCATCGCGTGGGTCCTGTCGGCCTACCTACTGGTAGGAACGGTCGCCACACCGGTTTTCGGTAAACTCGGCGACCGGTACGGCAAGAAACGGACGCTCCTGGTCGTCATGACCGTGTACGGGGTCGCGGTGAGCCTCGCAGGCTTCACCCCCAACATCGGAAGCGCCGTCGGGGTCTCACGCCCGAACCAGATCTACTTATTGATCGGGGCGCGGGCCCTCCAGGGAATCGGCATGGCGATGTTTCCTCTCGCCTACGCCATGGTTCCCGAGGTGGCGCCGGCCCGGCGCGTGGGGACCTATCAGGGGGTCATCTCCGCCATGTTCGGAGCGGGGGCCGGACTAGGTCTGGTTGGGGGCGGATACGTCACCCAGCAATTCGGTTGGCAGGTGACCTTCCATACGGTCATCCCCTTTGCCTTCCTTCTCGTCGCACTCGCCGCCTTCGTCGTTCGAGAATCCCCTTCTCGAGAGCCGAAACCAGTCGACGTCGCGGGCATTGGATTCCTCGGGGTCACCCTCGCAATGTTCCTGTTCGCCGTCACGGAAGGAACGAGTTGGGGATGGACGAGCTTCTCCGCCGTTCGGTGGGGCTCCTTGGTGTGGGGAGTGCCCGAGTTCTTCCTCATCGCCCTCCTTGGGGCAGTTCTCTTCGTTTACCGCGAGACGCACACCGTCGCTCCCGCCGTCTCGTTTGCCGCGCTCAAGCAACGGAATATCTGGATCTCGAACGTGGCCGGAGTCCTCCTCGGGACCGTTCAGTTCCTCTTCTTCGTGACGTTGGTCATCCTGATCGAGGACCCGGTCGCGCCGGGATTCGGGCTCACCGAGTTCCAGATGGGGCTGCTGGGCCTCCCCAGCGTGATGTCGATGTTGGCCTTCGGTCCGGTGCTCGGGTGGGCCGTCTCCAACTGGGCCCCCAAGCCGATCACCATTCTTGGGTTCGGTATGATGGGGTTCGGGGCCACCGGCCTCGCGTTCGACCACGGAACCGTGTTTCTCGTTATCCTCCTCTCAATTCCCCTCCTCGTGGGCACCGTGGCGGTCCTCATCGCCACGACGAACGTGATTGTTCTCTCTGTATCCCCGGAAGAGCTCGGAATTCAGACCGGAGTGACCCAAACCTTCCGCAACCTCGGAAGCGCGGTCGGACCGGTGGTGGGTACGACGATTGTGGAAAGCTTCCTTGTGACCCGGTACATCTTGGTTCGACCCGGCGTCGAGGTCCCGTTTTCCGTCCCCGCCAATGCCGGCTTTGTCTGGGCCGCGGTCCTGGCAGCGAGTCTGTCATGCGTCGGTTTTCTGTTGTCGTGGGGGCTGACGGGTCTCCAGCGACCTCTACCGAGGCGGAGGAAGTCCACCTCGCCCTCCCGACCGGCTTTGAACCCTTAGCTCACACCCCTTCCGTGGCCCTCGAGATTGATACCTCATTGGTCGCAAAACCGGTCTAACCCCGCTCGGGGCTAGATCTCACCAGTCGCCGATGGCCAGGGCGTGCCGGGGCAGTTCCTAGAGACCCGAGCGTCGGGCAAGGGGTGGGTTTTGCAGCGCCGGCGAGACCGACCTGCCCGGAGCTATGCGAGCTTCAGCTTCTTCAGTACCGCCTGGAATCGAGGGTCGCTCCGAACGTGCGCCAGCGACGGATCGAGCCTCCACGGTGCGAAGTCGATTCTACCGGCGGCGATCGCTTTATCGAGCCACCTAAAGCAGTCGTCGAGATCGCCCAAGTCAGCGTACAGCCAGGCAGTGTACTGAGCCGACTGAGGGCGGTCCGGTAGCGCTTCGTCTTGTCGAAGTAGGGCCCTCGCCTTCTCCTTTTCTCCGGAGACTGCGTAGTAAAAGGCGCGCGTACGTTGCTTGTCCCGCGGGTCGGTCCTCCGATCCTCGAACCATCGAATTTCCTTGAGGCCCTGCGCGATATCGGATCGGGCGAGGCTGTAGTCCCGCAGCCCTCCATGGTAGAGATCACCGTCGGGTTCAATCTCTGCGAGTTTCTGAATCTTGGAGAACGCTTCGTCGAACTTGCCAAGCCAGACGAGCAATCGCGCGAAGTGCATCAGGTTGAGCGGCGAGAGGGGATCCGCCGCCTCGGCCAACCGAAACTCCACAAGGGCCTCGTCGGCCCGGCCTTCGTCTTCCAGGAACTCTGCGTACCAGCGATGCGCCAGCGAGTAGCTCGGGTTCAGAGAGAGCGCCCGTTGGTACTCCGTTTCCGCACCCGGGAGGTCGAAGTCGCTCCAGAGAGTCGAAGCCAATGACGCGTGCGCCTCCGCTAGATTCGGGTCGAGCTCGAGCGCGGTCGCTATTAGTCGTCGCGCAGGCTCCTCCCACTCCGCGCGAGGAATGTAGTAGGGGGCCCACTGGCCATGGAGACGAGTGGCGTCCGCGAGCCCAGAGTAGGCCGCTGCGTACTTGGGGTCCAGAGAGAGCGCGAGCTCAAATTGGGCCTTCGCCGCCTGGCGCGCGACGTCAGACCCTTGGTGCAAGAGGGTCCGTCCCTTGATGTATGCGAGGTAGGCTTCCGACTTCACTGCGGGTCGGGCTCCGAGCTGGGCCTTTTCGGTCGCCCGTAACTCAATCTTCAGGGCTTCCGCCACTTGCGTCGCGAGCTCCGCTTGAACCGCAAAAACATCATTGAGCTCTCGGTTGTACGAGTTGGCCCAGAGATGTCCCTGGGTCACCACGTCGATCAATTGTGCGGTGATTCGCAGTTGATTCCCTGCCTTTCGTACGCTCCCTTCCAATATCGACGAAACGCCCAACTCAGCGCCAATCTGAGCGATCCCTTTCGAGGTGGCTTTATACGGCGTAACGGAGGTCCGCGCGATCACCCGAAGCTCCCGCAACTGGGAGAGCACGCTGATTAGCTCCTCAGTGAGGCCGTCCGCAAAGTACTCGTCCTTCGGATCGGGACTTATGTTGGTGAAGGGAAGGACTGCGATACCCGTGGGGCCAGAATGTTCGGGCGGGGTTCCCTGACCAGTCCAAGGCAGCACAACCTGATAGACGTCCATCGATACTTGCAGTCCCTTCAACGGGGCCGGGGGGAGCTTCTCCAGTTTGTTCGGAATCTTGTTTCGAATCTGGCTGAACACCTCACCGGAGAAGCAGACGCCCCCGGGGAGCGAGAGTGGCTCGATGCGGGAGGCGATGTTCACTGCATCCCCAAAGATGTCGGTCTCACGCTGTTCGACGTCCCCAAGGTGAATTCCGATGCGGAGTAGAATGGGTGTCACGCCCGTTTGCGAATTCCGTTCATGCAGGTGCTGTTGGATGTCGATCGCGCACTGGACGGCCCGGAGAGCGCTATCGAATTCGGCGAGGAAGCCATCGCCCATCGACTTGATCTCGCGGCCCTGGTGGGCGGCGAATAGGGGACGAACCAAGCCCGCCTGCTCGTCACGGAGCTTGAGCGCCCCCGCTTCGTCGGCTTGCGCTGAGGCTGTCGAGCCGACCATGTCAGTAAACATGATCGCGGCGAGACGACGGGTCGCGGCCATGGCCCGAAAGCCGTTTCCGTTAGATTAAGCCCCTCCCCCGTAATCTTGGACGCGGAAGCGGGCCCGAACGTGGCATGTCTCGGTCAAGGTAACCTCCGGTGCACGGACGCTCGCTCTGGACGGGGTTCTATGACGACCCCCTTGAATCTTGAACGACGTAGGAATCCTCCGGTTACCAGCCCCAGTTGCACGGTGTACGATGATTCGATAGTTCCCCGGCATGAAGTGCCAGGGGTGGTCGTGCGGTCGTCCTGGCACTACGTGCTTCAGACGGGGGTGTATCCCATTGCGATGTAATAGCAGGCGAATCCGCTCGGGGCTACATCTCCCGCCGCCGGTCAGGCTCTTAGTTCGGTACGGCCACCCGATACACCCCTACCGGGGCTTTTACGTTCTTGAGCCGGGCCTGCGCCAGCTCGGACATCTTGACGGGAACCTTGTTCCATATCTGGTCGTAGACCTGCTGCGTCACGCAAATCCCCCCGGGTTCGGCCATCGGCTCGATCCGCGACGCGATATTGACCGCGTCCCCGAAGATGTCCCCCCCGACGGAGATCAGGTCCCCCACATGGATGCCGATCCTGAGCTGAATCTTCTCGCTGCGACCAGCCCGGTTGCGCTTCCGCACCGCTCGCTGAATCGCCAGGGCGCAGGAGGCCGCCTCCAGGGCACTAGCGAACTCCAGGAGGAATGCATCCCCCATGGTCTTGATCTCTCGACCTTTGAATCGAGGGTACTCCCCGCGCACCAGCGCCCGATGTTCTTCGAGCAGTTCGAGGGCCCGCGGCTCGTTCTTTTGCGTGAGCGAAGTAAAACCGACCATGTCCGTGAACATAATCGCGGCGAGTCTTCGTTCCTGGAGCGGGGCGCTCTCCGCGTGGGACGTGACGAGCACCTCCTGGACTCTGCCCGAAGGGCGACGAACCCGGAGTCGCATTCTTTCCTCGGCTGCCGGCCCGCCGATGACCTTCTGGAGTCTCTGTGTCCAATCGCTTATGCTCTCCGAGAGCTTCGTCTCCGTGGCGACCGGCTGCCCATCGAGGTCAACGATGGCGTCCCCCCGGTCCAAGCCAGCTCGAAGGGCCATACTATCGGCCCGCGGCGGGCTCAGCATGCTCAGACCCTGTTCCGCGAGAATCTTTCCGGGGTTCATCGCGGATTGCCAAAGCTCCACTAGCCGCGCCGTACCGTGCGACCCGCACATGCAGATGCCGAGCCCGCAGGACGGACAGACGCACCGGCACTCTAGGCCATCCCGGCTCAGTTCCCACACCGTCACGTCGGAGACTAGCTTGTGGAAAATCTCCAAGGCTTGCAGGTAATCCGACAGGTGCTCGTCGGCGAGGTCCGCGCTACTCCCCTCCTCGATTCCCCACCCACTGTCGCACTGCCGGTGGGCGACCACGTGGAGAATCGAGTAGCCGAACGTGGCCTGGCTGATGAGTGTGTAGAGGACCTGGAACGCGGCAGAAGGGGCCAACTGCTCGTCCAGCCCCGGCGGGAGCGCCGGCGGGGGCCCTACGGTGATAGAGGTTCTGGGGTCCGGGGCACCGATGCCCAGCATACGGACCCTCCACGCTTCGATGTGGTCTTCGGCTACGCTTCTCAAGCGACCAAGCAACGCCGACGACCCCGGGTGGTCCTTGAGGCCCTTTGAGACGGGTCCGAGCGCCGCCAGGATTTGCCCTTCGATCCCCAGCATGAGGGAGATGTGATTCAATTCCCTGGCCCTGTGGGGACCGGACGTGAGCCCCGATCCCTGCGGAGGATTCGTTCGAGTCATGCGGACGCTCGGCTGGGAGAGGGGGACTGCGGCATCTCGCTTGAATGTTTCTGCGGCGACGGCTGGAAGTTGTGGCCGCATGAGCGGATGCCGGATCTTTGCCGGCGTCGTCTCGGACCAGTTTTTCTTCGGTCGCCGGAGGAAGGACCGCAAACCCGTCAAACCGGACCGTCCAGGGAGTGGGGCGACCCGCGCACTACTCCCCTTCGGAAAGCGGTCCGTCTAGAACTGGCCGCTTATCGACCGAGGAGCCTCCGGCGCGTCGGCCCTTTGCTATCGAGGGGTTTTTGTAACGGTCACCTCCGGACCTCTGACGGGGCAGGAATCTTCCAGTCCCCAGCATCATTTGAAGCGCGTGCGACTGTTCGAAACCTCTTTGGCATCGAGTGCCGGGGGTCCTCCTGCCGTCGTCGCGGCGTTGCTTGCTTTAGTCGGTGGTGTATCCCATTGTGATGTAACAGCAGGCACTCCGCTCGGGGCTGCTCCGATTGGGGAAGGTCCCAGTTGGCGGGCGTACCCGCTTCAGAACTCTGGGTCGAATTCGCGTCCGACTTGCGGGGTCGTGACCGGAACCACCCTCCGTCCAATCCGGCCCGCGTCCCCCCGTCACTGGGGCGACGCGCCCCTTTTGAAGGAAGGCCCTCTCGCCTGCCGTGCGACCCCCATGGACCTCTTCACACACGTCCTGATCGCTTACCTGATCTCGTACGCGATCTGGGGACCGAACCACCTTCAGTATGTCGCCGCCGGAGCGCTCGCCGGGGGCCTCCCGGACGCCGACATCCTCCTCTTTCCCCTCGCACGACGGTTCCCCGCCCTTCGCCACCGCGGGATCGTGCATACGGTCCTCGGCGTAACCGTGATAGCCGTGGCGGGGGCTTTCCTCGTCCCGCTGCTCCTCGCGGCGGTCGTCAGCCCGGCGTTCGCGGCCGGCTCAGCGCTCCTCTACTTCCTCGCGATGGAGGTAGGCAGCCTCAGCCACCTCCTTCTCGACGGATTCACGAATTACCCGGTGCAACCTCTCGCCCCGTTCTCCAAGAGGGAGCTGCACCTCGACGCGGACCGGGCGGTCAACCTGGGCACGTTTGCCTTCACTGCATTCTCGTTCTCGCTGTTGCTGTACGAGCGGGGCCGGGTCCCGATTCCGGTCTGGGAGACGACTGCCTGGCTCCTGCTCGCTGGGTACCTCGGCTATCTCGCCTTCCGTGGGGCCGCACGATGGCGGGCGGGACGGGCTGCGAAGCGAGGGGGGTTTACCGGTGTCGCTCCGACCGATAACCCGGGGGTCTTCCTACTGATTGAGGAACGGCGCGACGGCCAGGTCGTCCGGCTGCGCCACGCCGAGTACCATCTCTTCCGCGGAGTGCGCGAGATCGGCCGAACGCTCGAGTTCCCG
>JASHYQ010000225.1 GCA_030042955.1 Thermoplasmata archaeon | reverse complement strand
ATCAAGAACTCAACGAAAGAGAGCACGAAGGCGAGCGCGCCGTTGTCCCAGGAGAACTGAATCTGCCCCCACCCTGCGAGGTTCACCCACTGCGTCCACGCTCCTCCGTCCCACCCTGCCAGCACCGGATAGAGGGCGCCGGCGAGGCCGAGGACGCCGCCCACAATCGGGAGGGTGAAGTTGGCCACGATGACACTCGTGACGAGCCGGGGCAGGAGGCCGTCGAGGCGATCCGCCCAGCGGGCCACGACCGACCGGACGAGAAAGAGGACGGCGACCCCGAGTGCCACCAGCGCGACGGCCGGGTCGACAACATTGGCGAGGGTGTACGTCGAGAACTGCGCCGCACCCGCGAGGAAGTTGCCGGATCCACTGGAGCCGACGAGCGGCGGGTAGAGCGCCGCCGGCTGCATCATCGGGACGAACAGGTTGTCGTACGTCGGACCGATGACCGCGCTGACGATAGCGGTAAACGCGGCGAAGAGTCCAAAGAGAATCGCCTCGATTACGTTGGGCCAGTCGGTCCCGGGGAGGAGCATCGGACCCCTACACGCCCGTGAGGACCCAGTGAGCGAGCCCCCAGACGAGACCCGTGATGGCGGCGGTGAAGAGCAGGGTGCCGATCAGCGCGTCTCGCGCTCGGTCCTTGGCCTGCACCTTCTTGGTGACATCGTTGGAGAACCAGCTCAGCGCGACCCTAGCCCAGACCAAGGCCAAGATCCCACCACCCGAGAGTCCAAGAAGCTCCACCATCCGATTGATGGACGCCGTAAAATTCCCCACCGCCGAGTCGTTGGTCGGGCCGGCGGTGCTGGCCGCTGTCGCGGCTAGGGTTCGCGCGGGGGCGCCCGCACCCAGACCGGGGAGGGTGGACGCTACGAGGAAGACCAGCAGAGTCAGCGCCCAGGCCGACCCACGCCGTATCGCTCGACCTACGCGGGGCGTGGGTCCGACCACGCGAGCACCTCCTCCCCGTCGGGGGAGACCTCGGAACGCACCTTCCCCGTGGCTACCAGGCGGGTGAGGGTCGAGCGCACCGTTTCCAACGGAATCCCCGCTTCCTCGGCGAGCAATTCGACCGTGACGCGCTCAGCCCCGTCAGCGGGAGCGAGGATCTTCTCGAGCACCTTCTCCGGATCGGGGGCGGCCGGGGGTGGGGACGGTCGCCGACGGAAGCGAAGGTAGAGAGCAGCGGTGACCCCGAGAAAGAGCAGCCCGAGGACTCCCGCTCCGAGGGTCCAGTCCGAGGAGCCGGCCGGAGGGGTAGGCGGGTCCGGGGGCACCGGAATAATGACAAAGGTGACGCCCGAGAGTCTCCCGCCCAGGCGGTCGACCACGGCGACGGACACCGAAGACGGTCCCGCCCGTACGACCGGCACGGTCGCCTCGAACAGCCCGTCGGAGGGGTCCGTAGCGTTCCAACTGGCTCCGCCGGAGGCATTAATCCATACGCTGAGCGGGGGCGCCCCGCCGGAGAGGTTGACGGTCACCAGCACGCCCGGCCCCTCGCTGGCGTTCAGCGCGGAGACGCTGAGCTGCCCGGTCAACCGGGGGATGAGGCCCGCAAGGGCGCTGAAGTTCGCGAGCGCGCCCGCGGCATCCACCGCGACGAGCTCGACCGTGGCCGTCCCCTCGACCGAGACCGAGCCGGACCAGCGGAGGCCGGTGGCCCCCGGCAACCAGCCGGTCGGTGGGTCGCCCGACGTGAAGCTGGCACTGGAGAGGACCACCCAAGCAATCGGTCCCACTCCACCGGTTACGTAAGCGACGAGCTCAACTTCGGCAGAGGGAGGCAGGACGGAGGAATTGACGGTCCCCCCGATGCTGAGCCCCGGGACGACGAACAGGCTGGCGTTAGTGACCGAAACGTCGGCTCCATCGGCGTCGGACACCGTCAGCGCGAGCGGGGCAAACCCCGTGGTGTTCGGTTGGACCTCAAGGAGCAGGGTCCCGTCTTCGGCCAGCACCTCCCGGCCGGATTCGGTCCCCTCCCCGAACGTCCATGCGAGCGAGAAGGGCGGGGCCCCTCCGGCAATCCGCAGGTCGAAGAATGCGGGGGTATCGACCTCTCCTTCCTCCGTCGTGGGGCAAACGTGGACCGAAAGCGCCGGGGCCACGGGCTCGAGAAGGGTCTGGGTGAGCACGGGCCATGGAGCTCCCGCGTTCACCTCGAGGGAGACCGCGATCTGACCGGCGGAAGCGGGGTCGCACTCGAGCTCTGGGGGAACCCCCCACCCGCTCACCGAGGTCTCTTCGCAGCCAGAAAGGCGCGACCGCGCGAGCGGGGGCAGTCCAGCGAAGACCCCAGTAAAGAGGACGGGCCGGCCGACCTCCGCGACGGGAGTCGACGCGGTCACCGCCGCCGCGGTGCTCGCATTGACCTGCAGGGTTTGGGGAAGGACTGCCGATGCTACCTCTCCCGACGAGTCCGCGACCTCCACCTGAACGCTGTAGTTCCCCGGTCGGAACAGGTGGGGCCATCCGAACAGTCCTGGCGTCGTGAGGGTACGGGTTTGTTCGCTGGCGTCTCCCCACTGAACGGTGACTTGGTAGGGGGGAGTCCCCCCTTCGACTCGCCCGGAAAGGTTGGCCTGATCCCCGCCGACCAGGGGCATGGGACCGATGGTCAAATCGTCGATGCCCACCTCGGCGACCTCGACCACCGAGCCGTAGGCGGTGGAGAGGAGCCCATCCGACTCATTGCCGCAGCGGAGCACCGCAGCCGACCTGACCCCGACGAGGGCGGTCCCGCTTCGGGCTGTCGCTCCCGTGAAATTGACGATGGAGGAGTTCTCCTCCCCAAAGAGGCCACCCACCGGCCCCGGGCCGACGAACCAATGGAACCAGACCGGGAGAACGGTGCACTCCGCACCTCCCGCCGTCCAGAACGCCTCCAGCGGAGTGGCGTTCCCGGCGAACGCCCAGGTAACCGCCGGCTCAATCGTGAGGTTCGGGGCCGGGAGAGGGGAATCCGCTGTCGCGGGCATCGCCCGCGCGATGGCCGGCACCGTGGGCGAAGTGGCCCCGAGACCCGTGGGTCCGCTCAGGAGAACGAGGGCGAACACCAGGATGCCGAGAAGTACGGTCCCAGTGCCCGTCGCGCTCCATCTGGACCCCGCCACGAGACCACCGAGGACTCGGAACGGGCCGGGCTATTTCGGGCGACATCGAACGCCGGAGGATGGAAGCTGGCCGGCCGCAGGGACCTGCTCCTCACGGAGCGGAGGTCACGAGAGCCACGTGGTCGCGGGCGAACGGAGCGAGGCCCACCTCGTTTCGCGTCTCAAGGCCGCCACGAGCGAGCTCGGCCCGCGTCTCCCGGACGATCGAGGTCGCCGGGCGACGCTGGGTGACCGAGCGGACCTTCAGCATCAAGACCCCGCGTCCCCCTCGAGCGAGGGTCGCCCGGGCGTTCTCGACGAAGATCGCCGCCTGATTGCGCTGGGCGACGTCCTGGTAGAGGAGGTCGACCTCTCCCACGTCGGCGCGGTACCGCTCGGGCAGTTGAGCGTCCGCGAGGATAGGGAGCAGGTTCCGCCGCCGTCGGGCGAGGGCGAGGAGAGGGGCGAACGCGGTGGCGCTCTTCTCGATCACATAGATCGGAGCGGGGTCGAGCAGGTCCGAGAGGTGGCTCACGGTCGTCCCGTGCGCGCCCCCGAGGTAGAGGGCCTTCCGGGTGCCGCGCCAGAGGTCGGGGGGACCCCCCTTCACCAAGAGGGCGGCGAGCTTCGAGCGGAAGGGGTCCCAGTGACGGTACTCCACCCCGTCCACGGTGCGGAGGGTCTCGCCGTACACGCGGTCACCCGGCGGTCCCCGATTGGGAGTGTAGAGGTCGCGTCCCTCGCGAAGGACGCCCTCCCACACGGTCGCTTCCACGGACGTTCCTACCCGACCTCGGCGAGGATCTCGACCTCGACGGGAGCGTTGAGCGGGAGCGCGAAGACACCCACGGCGGCCCGGGCGGGCCGCCCCGCCTCCCCGAACACCTCGACGAGGAGGTCGGTCGCCCCGTTAGCGACCTCGTGCTGACGGACGAATCCAGGAGACGACGCCACAAAGACCCCGACCCGAAGGATCCGGGTCACCCGGTCGAGCGACCCGAGCGCGGCGGCGAGGGCGCTAAGTCCTTGGAGGGTCGCCTTTCGGGCGAGCTCGCGCGCCTCGTCCGCAGTGACGTCCCGGTCGACGAGGCCGGGTCGGACCACGCCGCTCCCGTCGGTAACGATCTGGCCCGAGACGAAGGCGAGCCCGCCGTGCACAACGACCGGGGTGTACGTCCCCTTCGGCGTGGGCGGCGGCGGCAACGAGAGCCCCAACGCTCGCAGGCGGGCCGTAGGGCCGGGGGCCATAGACGCCCTCAGCCGACCGGACAGAAAACGGGTGCGCCTCCCGTGCGTCGGCAGGGCTAAGAACGGGGCACGGGGTGCACCCGCTGATGTCCTTCTTCCGCCGGCTCCGCCGGGACAAGGAAGAGTCGCCGGAGGAGACCCCGGCGAAGGCTTCGCCCGCGAAACCCAAGGAGACGCCCACCAAGGAGGCTCCGCCTAAGGCGGCTCCGCCGAAGGAACCACCTCCGAAGCAGATGCCGCCGGAGGAAGCCCAACCGCCTCTGCCCGTCCGCAAGGCTGAGGTGCCGACCCCCTCGTCCGCTCCCGAGGGCTCCGTCTCGCCCACCCCTGCAACGCCGGTTCCTGAGCCGGCACTTGGGGCTCCGGTGGGTCCTGCGGGTCCGGCCGTTCCGGCTGCTCCGGTCGTCCCTGCGACCGTCGAGCCTCCTCCGCCGCTGCCCGGCCCGGTCCCCACCTCGCCGGTGACTCCCCCCGCGCAGGTGACCCCGCTCTCGCGCTGTTTCGTCTGCGCGACCCCGCTCGAAGGCACGTACTGTCCGACGTGCAAGATTACGTGGGCCGAGTGAACGGGGGACGGGCCGACGGGCCCGTACTGTTTTGACCCCCCTTCGTTGAGGGCATCCTGCACCATGGCTTCTTCCTCGAGCGCCGCAGCGTTCACCGCCCTCGAGCGCGCCGTCGTCGACCACGTGTTCACCCTCCAGCCGGGCTTTGCGGTGGGGCTCGGTCTGCACCAGTACGACGGACGGATGCCGGACCTCTCCCGGGACGGCACCACACGGTGGGCCGAGCGGGCCGACGCGCTTCTCACCCAGCTCGCCGCCGTGGAGGACGCCGCGCTGCCCGACGGACGACGGGTCGACCGGTTCCTGCTCCGTCTGCTCCTCGAGAGTCCCCTGTTCGACCTCCGGGAATCGCTCCAGCTGGACCGGAACCCGATGTGGTACATGGGCGGAGTCTCGCTGACCCCCTACCTCATCCGAGAGTACGCGCCCGCGTCCGAACGGGTCCGCGCCATCGTCCAGATCCTCGAGGGACTTCCGAAGGTCCTCGACGATGGCCGTCGTCGGCTGGTCGGGCCGATGCCCAAACCCTTCGTCCAGCTCGCGATCTCGATGGGGTCCGGGCTGCCCACGCACCTGGACGAGGTCGAGGCGTTCGCGACGCAGGCCGGCCTCGGGGCATCGGTCCGAACAGCACGGGCCCCGGCCCAGGCCGCGATCGGTCAGTTCCTGACCTGGCTGAAGGAGGAGGAGTTGCCTCGCTCCGTCCCCGACTTTGCCCTGGGCGCGCAACGGTACCAACGCCTGCTGTTCGTCCGGGAGGGCCTCGAAACCCCGTTCGAAGCGATCAAGAAGGCCGGCTCCGCCGACCTCGCCCGCAACCAGGCCCGTCTCGCAGCGATCAGTGCAGAGGAGGGAGTCCCGCCGGCGGAGCTCTTGCGGCGTCTGGGGCAAGACCATCCGAGCGCCGCGGAGGTCATCCCTACCGCCTCCCGGTTCGTCGCCGAGGCCCGCGAGTTCGTCCAATCGAAGGGGCTGGTCACCATCCCAGACCCCGTCATGGTCCGCGTCGAGGAGACGCCCCTCTGGGGCCGCGCCCTCTCCACCGCGAGCATGGACTCCCCGGGACCGTTCGACCCGACGCCCGAGGGGGTCTACTACGTCACTCCGGTGGACTCGACGTGGAGCCCGGTCCAGCAGGAAGAGTGGCTTCGGTCCCTGAACCGGACCCTGCTTCGGAACATCACCGTCCATGAGGTCTTCCCCGGCCACTATCTCCAGTTCCTCCACCTTCGCGCGGCCCGAGGGAGCCTCGCGCGGCGGGTCTACCGCTCCTCGTCATTCATCGAGGGATGGGCCCACTATGCCGAGCAGTTGACGATCGAGTCGGGGCTCGGCGCCCCTCGCCACGATGCGGAGGTCGGTCAGATCCACGACGCGCTCCTGCGGAACTGCCGGTTGCTCTCCTCGATCGGCCTTCACACCGAGGGCTGGTCGGTCGAGCGGTCGACGCGCCTCTTCATGGAGGAAGCCCACTTCGACCGGCTGCCGGCCGAGCGCGAGGCGATCCGCGGAACGTTCGACCCCGAGTACTTCTGTTACACCCTCGGAAAGCTCGCGATCCTCAGCGCCCGCTCGAAGCTGCTCGCCTCGGCCTACGGCGGGAGCCTGAGGCGGTTCCACGACACCCTGCTCGGGCTCGGATGCCCGCCCGTCGGGTTGCTCGAGAGTCTGCTCCAGGCGGGACCGGCGTCCTAAGGGAGTGCGACTCCGGGGCCGGTCGGTCCACCGAACGGTTCTTCCGTGGCCCAACCTCTCGGGTTCCCGAGATGCCGCGGGCTCCCCGGAAGCCGCCGCTCAAGGTCCAGGTGGGAGGCGTGGTTCCTCTCCCCCGGGCGGAGGCGTTCTCGGTCGCGGTGGACGAACTTAGCGAGGCCCTGGGCCGGCTCGGGCTCGAGTTCGTCCCCGGCGCCAAGGGGTCGGTGACCGAGCACGGCACCCAGGTCGGCCAGGTCGAGGCCTGGGTTCCCCAAGAGCGAGTCCTCCTGGCCTGGCATCCGGCACCCTGGAAGCCCAAGACGGACACCGAGGTCGAGCTCCGGTTCGAGGACGTTCCCGGCGGCACCCGGGTCACCCTCGAGCACCGGGGCGGGGGTGTCGTCTTCGACGAACCGACCGAAGCGACCGGGTGGGTCGTCGGCAGCCTGTTCGCTCCGTTCCTCCGGAACCTCGCCCCGACCGCGGTCGGGGACTGGGTCACCGACCGGGGCGCCCGGCGCCCTTCCGGGAAGCGAGCCCGGGGAATCTACTCGGACCCGGTCTACCATCGTCCCAACTTCGCACTCCTCCTCGAGGTGTTGGACCTCGGACCCAAAGACCGCCTCCTCGAGGTCGGCTGCGGAGGAGGTGCGTTCCTCCAGGAGGCCCTCAAGTCCGGATGCCGAGCCACGGCCGTCGACCACAGCCCCGAGATGGTCCGTCTCGCGCGAGAGAACAACCGC
>JASHYQ010000224.1 GCA_030042955.1 Thermoplasmata archaeon | reverse complement strand
TCAAGCTGTACATGCTGCCCGCCGACCTCGCGGTCGCCGGGACCGTGCACTCCCACCCCTCGGGGGCCCTCCATCCGTCGGGCGCCGACCTCCGGCTCTTCCGGAACTGGGGACGCCGCCACATCATCCTGGGGGCGCCGTTCGAGCCGGGATGCTGGCGCGCTTACGACGGCAACGGCAACGAGACCCACCTGCGCGTGATCGAGACGGGTGGAGCAGACCTCCGGGTCGGCGAATGGCGCCCGCGCCCGGTCCACCGTGCGCCCGCTCCCCTGCCGGACGAGGCGCCGTTCCCTCAGGACGAGGCCTGAGCAGATTCCTTACTCGCGGACCGGGATCGTCGGGACCGGGAGGCGCTCCGGCGTCAGGTTCGGGTCGCGGATCGGGCGGCCCGGCCGCTGGGCGTTGCTCTCGAGTCCGTGGAGCTTCATCAGCATCTCGAGGAACCAGACGAACGACCGGAACGTGCGGCGATAGACCACCGTGTGGGTCCCCTCCCAGTCGAAGAACTCGTTCAGCATGGCCCTCGACTGCCGGATGCCGTGCGAGAGGGCGCGCTTCAGCAGATCCCGCTGCATGGGGCTCAGCATGTCGCGCCGGAACCAGTCGCGGGACTTGAGGTGACCCAGCGGGACGAAGAACATCGGCACGAGGAGAGCCCGGAAGTCCCAGAGGTCGTCGATCAGGTCGATCGTCTTCGCGACGTCGTCCTCGGTCTCCTGGGGGAGCCCAACGATGAACGTGCACGCCGGATAGACGTGGTTGTCGTTCATCAGGCCCGCCGACTGCACGACCAGCTCGGGCCACTGGGACGCCTTGAACGGCGCGACTTTACCCGGCATCGCGGCCGTGATCATTCGGGGCGAGCCGGTCTCGACCCCGACCTCCACCCCCCACCATGACTGCCGGTCGTCGATGAGGATCTCGGCGCACTTGGAGAGCAGCTTCGGCTTGGTCATCAGGCTCGCTACGGCGACGTGGCTCCAGCCGACCTGCGCGTAGTACCGCTTCGCGAGCCGAAGGAGGGGGAGAAGCTTCTCCTCGTGCGGCATCACGTTCGGACTGCCGTAGAAGTACACGTCGTCCGAGTGGAGGAGGCCCTTGCGGATGCCGAGCGCGGCGTTGACCCGGAGCTCCTCCTCGATCTTCTCGAGCGGATACCACCGGGTGGGGCGGGTGGTGACCGAACAGAACGAGCAGCCCCGGCAGCACCCCCGACCGATCTCGATCAGGCCGTTGACGCTGGGGTACTTGATCGAGGAGATCTGCTCGACCCGGGGGGCCTCCTTCGCCCCGAGGACGATGTGAGGGGGGAGGAACTCGTCCCGGAGCGCCTTGCCGACGAGCTCCTTCACGAAGACGTCCGCTTCTCCCTCGACCACGCAGTCGACCCCGCCGAACGAGTCGAGGAACTCCTGGATCCACGGGAGCTTCATCCGGGTCGCCGGAGAGAGCTGCCAAGCGCACGGCCCGCCTGCGATGATCTTGAGGCCCCGCTTCCGGGCCTCGACCACGGCGGGCTGCGTCAGCATCCGTTTGAAGTTGATCGAGTTGAGGGTCTCCTTTCGCATCACCCCCCCGAACGTCGAACTCGGGGGGTTCAGCCCGAAGTAATCGTGCCCGGAGATGAGGAGGAGCTTCGCCTCCCCCGGCATGTACTTGTGGAGGTAGCTGGGGTGCACGATCCGCGCGTCGTACCCGGCATCGATGAGCGACGCCTCGATCTTGCGCATCCCGTACGGAGCCTGCCGGGGGTAGCCGTGCTCGTCGGCCGGCATCGTCGGGAAGAACAACCGCTGGTAGACCGCCTCCGGGAAGATGTAGGCGGGGGTGGTGGTACCGAACCCCAGGAACTCCTTCCCGTGGTGGTTGCTCATCATCGTCCAGTCGCAGGTGATGACGACCTCCGGCATCGAGTTCTCCTGACCACGAGTTCGGGGGTGCTCCCCGGGCTCCGCTGTTCCTTTGACCACTTACGCGGCCCTTTTAAGCACTCCGACGCGAACGGAGCGACAACTCGTCGCTTCGGACTCCCTCCCCCGAGGGGTCACTCGAGGTCGGGCTCGTCGTCGTCGCGCGACAGGATACCGTCGAACGACTCTTCCGGCTCGTCGGGGTTCTCTTCCCCGTCCCCCGACTCGCGGAACGCGGGGTCCCGCTGGAGGAGATGAACGCGGACGCAGTCCCGGTGCGCCGGGTGGCCGTTCCAGGAGCTGGTCTCCTCGGGGTTCCCGAGCGGCTCCTTGCAGAGGGCGCAGATCTCGGGGGGCGCGCTGATCCAGGATATCTGTCGGGGGGTGCCGGCCATGACCGTCGGGGAGCTAATGCGACCGGTCCTCCTTTACCTTTCGGGCGGGCGGAGCGGGCCGGACCGGGGCCCTCCGTGCGTCTTAAGCACGAAAGCGAATCCGGACGGGCCGTGAACGTCTTGGTCGAGATCCGCAAACGACGGCTCGCGCTCGGGATCCCCCTAGGGGAGCTGGCGCGGGCCGTCGGGAAGAGCGACGCCACCCTCTCGCGGATCGAGCGGGGCCAGATTCGGCCGTCGTACGACCTCGTCCAGCGGTTGCTGGCCTACCTGGAAGCGCAAGAGGGGTTGGCGGCGCCTCGCCTCGCGGTCCGGGACATCCTCAATCGCTCGGTCGTGACGGTCGAGTCCGGCGCGACGCTCCAGGTCGCGGCCCAGCGGATGGAGAGCGGCGCGTTCTCCCAATTGCCGGTTCTCGAGCACGGCCGGGTCGTCGGCTCCCTCTCGGAGACGGCGGTGCTCCGGGCGCTCGGCCGCGCCGGGGGAGGACGCGTGCGGGTGCGGGAGATTCTGGAGGCCGCCTACCCACAGGTAGACGAGGAGTTCCCGGCCGACCTGCTCCCCGGTCTCTTCGCGCACTATCCGGCGGTCCTCGTCCTGCGGCGAGGCGAGCTCCGGGGGATCGTCACGAAGGCCGACCTGATCAAGGGACTGCGCGGGACGTCCCTTCGCCGGACCCTCCCGGGCTAGCCCGGTCGGTTCGCGACCCGGACCGCCGTGAGGGCCGCCTCGCTCACGCAGTAAGCTGCCGCTAGGCCGAGCTGGTCGGCGACCTGCCCCGGGCGGTCCACGTCCGGTGGACCCCCGGCCTCGCCCGTCGCGGCCGCGAACATGGTATCCCCGTCGGTCGCGGAATGGAACGGAACGACGATGCCCCCGAGCGCCGCGTGGGCGATCTGGGCGGCGCGCAGCAGGGTGGGTCGGTCGACGAGAAGGTCGGTGACGATCAGGCTCAGGGTCGTGCTCGTCTCCTCAGGGGAGACGGCGCCCGGCACGGAGGGGGGGACGACCCGACCGTCGGGCCCCCGCGCTCCGGCGACCCACTCGCCGCTCGCCGGGTCGCGGACCGCTCCCACGGCGTTGATGGCGGTCAGCGCTCCGAGGGTGCCAGCTCCGACCGGACGGGTCGCCCACCCAAGGCCACCGTGCATCGAGGCGGCGCGACCGAGGTACTTGCCCACCGACGCCCCCGCTCCGGCTCCCACGCGTCCTACCTCGACCCGTCCGTCGGTCGCCTGTCGGGCGGCCTCGTAGCCGAGTGCGCGATAGTCCGGGAGCGGCTCGACGCGGGGGGGGAGGTCGAACAGGACCGCCCCGGAAATCGGTACGACGCGGTTCGGGTTGTCGAAAACCGGAACGCCCCCGCCGGTCTCCAAGATCCGCTGACGGATCCCTGCGGCCGCGTCCATCCCGAAGAGGCTGCCGCCGGAAAAGAAGAGGCCCCACCGCCGGCCGAACGTGGCGTCGAGCCCGAGCGAGGCGATGTCGTAGGTTCCGGAGGCCCCGCCCCGATGGTCGACGACGACAGGGCTCGGCTGGTCGAACAGAATCGCCGTGACCCCACTAGGACCGCGGTCACTTTCCGCGTGCCCGACCCGGACCCCGCGGACCGCGGCGGGGGTTCGGGGGACGCGAGGCATGGCGGCCGGAGACACCGCCCGACAAAACTCCTCCCGTCGTAGGTCCGGCGGGGAGGCTTGCTCTTTTCTCCCCCCCGTGTTGAGGGAAGGGGATGGCCCGCGCCACATCCCCCGCTCCCCTCACCGAACCTCCGGCTCCGCCAGGGTTCCAGATCGCGCGCAACCTCGCCCTCGGTCGCCACCCCATGCTCGAAGTGTTCCCGGGACTCGACAAGCTCCCGCCCGGGAAGCGGATCCACTCGGACCCGGAAGTGCGCCGACGGCTCTTCGAGACGACCGAGATCGAGCTGGTCTCGGAGGATATGTGGGCCTACGTCGCGCCCCGGGAGGTCCCGGCCTTCCGGCGCGCTGGCTGGAAGCCGGTCGTCTCTCCCCGGACGAACTGCATCGTCCTTGGGGCAAGCCACCTGCGCGAGAGCGAGGCGATGATCCTGTACATGGACATCTACCACGAGCTCTGCCACATCCTTCAGCGAGACGGAGGCGCCGAGCTCTGGCCGCCGGGCATGAGCTACGTCGAGCGCTGGACCGAGATCGAGGCGTACCGGTTCGTGGTGGAGGAGGCGCGCCGGCTCCACGTGAGCGACGCGTTCTTGCGCGAGTACCTCAAGGTCGAGTGGATCACCCCCGCCGAGCACCGGCGCCTCCTCGAGGCGCTCGGCGTGCCCGCGAAGTAGGGTACGGCCGCCGGTTCGCCCGGTCCGGCGGTTCCCGTTTCCGAACGAGGTCACCCTTTATCTCGCGGATTCTCGGATGAACGGCGGCACCGGGAGGATGGAGTGTCGTTCGACATCAAGGCGGCGACGGTCCTTCGGCCGTCCTCGAGCGACCTCTGGTTCCTCGCCTACCTGCCGTTGGCCATCTCCGACGGGATCGCGACGCCGCTGATCCCCCTGCTGGCGCTCCAGCACTTCGGCGCGAGCGCCTTCGCGGTGACGATCATCATCGCGGCGAGCGCGATGAGCCAGGTCCCGTTCACCATCCTCTGGGGCAACCTCTCGGACCGGGTCGCGCACCGGAAATACTTCCTCGTCGGGTCGTTCCTTGCGACCGGGCTCAGTCTGATTGGGATCGCGCTCGCGCGCGACCTGCTCACCTACTTCTGGCTGAACGTCGTGGAAGGTCTCGCTTCCGCGGCGAGCGCGCCGATCGGCACGATGCTCCTGCTCGAGACCCGCCACAAGCGGTGGTGGCCGCAGGACATCGGCTTCTTCGGGCTGATTTCCGGGCTCGGGACGACGGTGGGCCTCGCGGTCGGCTTCGTCTGGTTGTTCGTCATCGGCAACGCCTCCTCCGTCATCTCGGTGATGACGGGCTTGCTCCTCCTCTCGGGGGTGCTCGCCCTCCTCTCGGCGGCGGTCGCGTGGGCTTGGATCGAGGAGCCGGCGAGCCGGCTCGACCGTCGGCTCGCCTCGGACCTCGTGAACCTTCACCGCGGCGTGGTCGAGCGGCTCCGCCACTTCCGCAGTCGGATCGTGGGACTGATCGACCTGACCCGTTCCTCGGCCGACCGCCTACCCGGCCGAGAGTACCTCTTCCTGGCCGCCCTCGGAGTGATGAGCGTCGGGTTCGACATCTTCTACGGGCCGTTCCCCGTGTTCCTCTGGCGGAACGCCCGGTTCAGCGACGCCGGGATCTTCATCGTTTACCTCGGGTCGGCGAGCGCCTCCACCGCGCTCTTCTTCCACTCGGGGAAGGCGGTCGACGTCCATTCGCCGAAGTCGGTCTTCGTAGAATCGCTCGGCGGCCGGGTCCTCCTCCTCCTGCTGTTCCTCTGGGGACCGGTCTACGTGCTGCTCGGCCTCGGGACCCCGGCGCTTCTCGCCTGGATCACCCTCTTGAACGCGTTGCTCGGGGTAACGTGGGCGTTCATCAGCACCGCCAGCACCCTCTTCCTGGTCCGTCTGGTGGGCCGTTCCGCCCGGGGCCGGGCGCTCGGGCTGTACAACGCGTTCGCCGGTGCGGGGAGCCTGCTCGGTGTCCTCCTCGGCGGCTGGCTGTACGCTACCTTCGGCGTGCACATCGCCTACTCGATCGCGGCGGCCACAGTGGCCGTCGGCGGAGGGCTACTGCTTCCGATCCCTTACCACATGTTCCAGCTGCCCCACCCCCGCTCCCACCGGGGGATGCGTCTTCGAGGCACTCGGGCTACCTCCCGGGGGTCCCCCCCTCGGTCGTGGCGTTAGCGTGGGGGCGGCGGGGGGGGCGGCCCGTCCGATGGCCGCAGCCCGCGGAGCCGATACCAGCGACGGCAGGCCGCCCGGGACGGGAGGATCATGAGGCCTTCGTCGGGGCGACCGATGGCCACGAAATCTCCCCGGAGGAACGCGCGCCCCACGAGGGCGCATGTGACCCCGTCCAGCTCGTCGTGGGTGAGGTCACTCCGAGCGATGTCGCCCGTCAATCCCATCCGCAGCAGCCCCCGACGCAGCCGCTCCACCCCTTCCTGTTTGCGCGGGATGCCCCAGAGGTCCTGGGCCGCTCCAGGGTAGCACTCGATCGAGCGCACTCCCGCTTCGGCGAACCGGGCCTGGAGCCGGAGGCCGCGCTCGGTGAGCATCCGCATCGGTCCGAGGGTGATCGGGAAGAAGCGGACCCGGAGCCGGAGCAGCTCCCGGTCCGCCGCCCGCAGATGAGGCCCCCGACGGTCCTCGATCGTCTTGCGGCCGAGCGGGAGCGAAAGCGGGGCGTCGATCGCCACGACGTCCGGCTGCGCGTCCAGGGTGACTCCGACGACCTCCTCGTCGGAGCTCAGCGCCCGGGTCCGGACCCGCGAGCCTCGGGTGAGGACGCAGAACCCGGTCGTGCGGCTCGGGCTGCCGGCGAGGTCGAGCCCAACCGCTCGGTCCGCGAAAGGAGACGGGTACGGAGCCTTCGTCGGAGGAGTCCGTGCCGTCACCCGAACATCTCCCAGGTCAGGGTCCGGATCACGTAGCCGATGGACAGGTTGGCAAAGACGATCTCGAGGTCCGGGGGATAGTCCCGGATCACACACGAACGGAAACCGAGCTGACCCACTCCGACCGGGGCGTCGCCCCGCAGGATGCTGAACCGACCGGTGAGCCGTTCGTTGATCGTGAACTTGATGCCGCCGTACTCGAGCACGAGCGGGCCGAACGTCGTCCCCTTGGTCCGGACGGTCGTATCGCCGAGCGCGATGTGGATCTCGTCCGCCTTCGCGTGGTACGAGATGACCGAATGGACCACCGCCGGCTCGCTGGACCGGTAGGTCCGGTATTCCGTCGCGAACAGCGCGGCGATGCGTCGTCCGAGCGCCGGCTCGTCCGCGCCCGTGGGCCGGGCGACCCAGGTCTCCCGGCCCACCTGGACTTCGATAACGTTCTTGAGAACCCGAGCGGTGGCCTCGATCATCGGGTGTCGGGCTCCATCCCCTCCGCCATGTAATAATGCCGCCCCGGCTCCCCGGGACGTGCCCGGCCCTCTCGTGCCCCCTTCGGCGGATCGGGCGATGGGCCTCGGGTTCTACGGCAGCCAGGCGCCCGGCGTCGCTGGCCGGGTCAAGTCGACCCCCGAGGCGTTCCGCGTCACGGAGATCTCGAGCTACCCACTTCCCGACCCCGAGGGTCCGTTCACCGTCCTCCGGGTCGTGAGTCACGACTGGGAGCAGCACGAGCTGGGGGCGGCGATCGCGCGTCGCCTTGGGCTCTCGTCGCAGTCCCTCGAGTGGGCGGGGACCAAGGACCGACGGGCCGTCGCCGAGCGGCTCGTGTCGTACCGCGGCCCTCCGCCGACCGAGCCGCTCGACCTTCCCCGGGTCGACATCGTCGAGGCGTACCGGGCACGGGACGGACTCGTCCTTGGCCACCACTACGGGAACTCCTTCGACATCCGTGTCGAGGAGCTCGCCCGGCCTCCTACCGAGACGGTGCTCGCCTATCGAGCCATCGAGGGCGAGCTGCGGGTCGCCGGCGGCTTCCCGAACTTCTTCGGGCCTCAGCGATTCGGAGAGGTTCGCCCGATTACCCATGAGGTCGGAAGGTGGGTCGTGCGAGGCGACCTCGCGCGTGCGGTCGATGTCTACCTGGTCGACCGACCGCCCGATGGCAAGCCGGGCCTGGGGGACGAAGCCCGCCGGGCTTATGCTGAGCACCGGGACCCGGCTCGTGCGCTGCGTGAGTTTCCCCCCGAATACCGGTTCGAGCGGACACTGCTCGAACACCTCGCGCGCGGCCACTCCCCTGACCGCGCCTTCCGAGCACTCTCACGGGACCTGCGTCTCCTCTTTGTCCACGCGTTCCAGGCTTACCTGTTCAATCTCTGGCTCACGCGAAGGGCTGCCGCCGGGATTCCGTTGAACACCCCGGTCGCCGGGGACGCGATCCTGCGGGTGGGCCGGGACGGCACCGTGCGGAGCCGGGAGGGGATTCCGGTCGCTGAGGACAATCTCGACGAGTGCTCCAGCCTCGTCGGTCGGAGCCGGGGCCTGGTCGCCGGACCCCTCGTAGGGTACGAGACCCCCCGCATGGGCGGTCCGCCCGACGACCTCCTGGGTCAGGTCCTGGCGGAGCAGGGGGTGGACCCGGGAATGTTCCGGATGCGGGCGGCCCCCGAGGTGGCCAGCCGGGGTGCCTGGAGGCCGATTCTCGTCCCCCTTCCCCCGATCGGGATCTCGACCGACGGGGAGGATTCGGTGCGCCTGCGGTTCGCGCTCCCGAGGGGAGCCTATGCGACCGTGCTCCTTCGAGAGTTCCTGAAACCACCGCTCGAAGAGAGCCTACTAATACCCAGCAGCCGCGTCGCGGCCGCGGAGTTGCTCCTGAATGGCATTGCCGTCCCCCCGGCCGTTCGTCTTCCCGCCCCGGACGGCCGGTGAGCCCCCTCGTCCGCCCGAGCTAGGGGACCAGCCTCCGCGGATCCCGACCGGGGTCCCGGATTTCGACTACCTCACCGGAGGGGTCCCCGCAGGGTCGGTCGTGCTCTTGTGGGGCGCCGCGGGCGCAGGGCATCAAGAGTTCGCCCTCACCTCCGCGGTCCACCTGATGCTCCACTACGACATGCCCCGGCTCCATGCGTTCTTCCTCGGGAGCGCGAAGGGACCGTTCGTCTACCCCGAGGGGATCGTGTACGTGAGCACGAGCCGCTCGCAGGCCCAGGTCCTGAATGAACTGCGGGGCGCCTTCGAGGGGTCCTACGCGGAAACGCTGGAGCGCCACCTCGACTTCCTCGACCTCTCCCGCGAGTACTTCGCGGACACGGTCGTGCCGGCCTCGTGGTCGGCGGTCCCGAGTCCCCTGCTGGGCGGGAAATCCTCGAGTCCCGCGACGGACGGCGGGCCGCTGCGAGCGCTCGTCGACGGGGTCGAGCAGCGAGCCGGCCGCCAGCTCGTCGTCCTCGATTCGCTCACGGACCTCGTGGTCCGCCGTGGCATCGAGTCCGCGGACCTGCTCACCG
>JASHYQ010000223.1 GCA_030042955.1 Thermoplasmata archaeon | reverse complement strand
GCCGACAGATGGGGACGGCCGGCCGTTCCGTCGCGGTCGAGCGGTACGGTTGGCCCCATATCGTCGCTGCTCACCTGACGGTCTACCGTACCGTGACGGGCTAGTCGCCGGGCTACCGCCCAGCCTTCATCTCGGCGATGGTCTTGTCGATGGCACCGGCGCTGTCGAGGCGGGGTTTCCAGCCGAGGCGGCCGATCCGCTCGATCGAGAGCAGCTGCTGGGGGACATCACCGACCCAGCCTCGCGACCCTCCGGTGTACTCGATGTGCGCCTTGCTCCCGTGGGCCGCCACGACCTTTTCGGCAATCGTCCGGACCGAGATCCGGTCGGCCGCGCCGAGGTTGAAGAGGTTCACGGCCTCGTGGGCTCGGTCGAATCCCGTCAGCATCCCCTCGATGCAGTCCTCGGTCCGAAGGTAGCTCTTCGCCTGGTTGCCGTCGCCGAGGACTTGGAGCCGCGTCGGGTCCTGGCGCAGCTTCGCGAAGAAATCCGGGAGGATGCCGTGGGTCATCGCCGGACCGATGATGTTCGCGAATCGGTAGATGTGGGTCCGGAACCCGTAGGAGTGGGCGTAGCCCGAGACCAGTCCTTCGGCCGCGAGCTTGCCGGCGGCATACATCGATTCCGGCAGGAGGGGGCCGTACTCCTCGGGGGTCGGGAAGACCTTCGCCTGGCCGTAGACGACGCTGGACGACGAGTAGACCACGGACCGGACGTCATGGCGGCGGGCTGTCTCGAGGACGTTGAACGTCGCGAGCGTACCGTTCTCGAGGTCGACGCGGGGTTCGGTGGTGCCGAGCCGGATGTCGGGGTTCGCCGCGAGGTGCCAGACGGAGGTCGCGCCCCGGAATTGCTCGGCGTACTGGCCGGGCTCGAGGAGGTTGGCTTCGAGGAAAACGACGCGCGGCACCGAGGGCAAATGCTCGCGCCGACCGCTGGAGAGGTTGTCGATCACGCGCACCTCGTGGCCCCGCGCGAGCAGCGCCGCGACGAGCGCGGAGCCGATGGCTCCCGCTCCCCCCGTCACGACAACCGGTGCGGGAGAGGAACCCGTCGGCATGGAAGCGCGCCCGGAGTCAGGGAAGCATATATAAGCCGAGGGTCGCCTAAACGACCCTAATCTCACGACAACAGCGGTGGCGGCATGCGGACCTACGTACGGATGACCTTCCACTCCGAGGGAGCCGACCCGACGAAGGTCATCGCGGTCATGCGCGAGGTGGGATTCGAGGAATCGATGGGCATGCACGACTTCGTTTACCGCTGGAAGGACAAGGCGGCGATCGCGGAAGTGATCCAGCTCGTTACCACGATGCACGAACGACTGAAAGGGCTCGACGTAAGCTACGAAATCACGACCATCACCTAGAACTCCCGGAGGGTAGACAGAACCATGCCACGGGAGGAGTTGGGTCGTCTAGAACGCGAGCTCCTCGTCCATCTGTTGGAGCACCGGGGCAACCAGGTCCGCTTCGAGGCGGACCAGTGGACAACCGAGTTCGGGATCCAGCGAAAGTTCTCGAGCGAGGACCCGGCCCTCCTCAAGAACGCGGTGCGCCTGCTCGAGATGTCCCGGCTGATCTACCGACGAACCCAGTACGTCGTCGGGTACTCCGAACCGAAGCACGTCCTCTCCCTCACCGCAGCCGGGCATCGCGCGGCGCTCGAGGTCCAGCACGCTGAGCTTCAGGAGGTTCCCGGCGAGGTCCCGGTCCAGGCCCCGGCGTCCACCGAAACCCGCCCGGCCTCAGGGGGCCCACCCCCGCTCGGGCCCCGGTAGGCCGTGATGGGCGTCCTCGAGGGGACGAAGGTACGGCTCCGGGGGCTCGAGCCGTCCGACCTTCGTCGGGTCTTCGAATGGTATAGCGACCCCGAGGTCGCGTCCCCGTTCGACCGGTTCTACACCGATTCGTTCGAGGGCCTGGTCCAGTCGGTCCGGGAGGCTCCGGCCGACCCCACGTCCCTCGCGCCCCGGTTCGTCGTCGAACCCCTTGACACCTCCGGCGCGGTCGGCGTCGTCGGTCACTTCGTCTCGCATCCGGTCCTCGAGTCGGTCGAACTTTGGTACCTGATCGGGGAACCGAAGGCCCGCGGCCGCGGATACGGCCGCGAGGCCGTGAGGCTCTTGGTCGACCACGTGTTCCGTACCAGCGCGGTAGAGCGGGTCGGGATCACCTGCGATGTGGAGAACGTCCCTTCGTGCCGGCTGGCGGAGGGCCTCGCGTTCCGTCGAGAGGGTACCTTGCGTAGTTCGCTCTACCACCACGGCCGGTGGCACGACACCCACCTCTACGGGATCACTCGAGAGGAGTGGGCGCGTCGGGCTCCTTCAGCCTGAAGGAGAGGCGGGACCCGCCTCCTACGAGAGCCGTGGGGGCCGCGAGCAGGACCGGGCCGATCTCCCCAGTCGAGCGTAGGTGGGTCCCCCCGCAGGGACAGGCGTCCTCCGCTTCGATCTCCACGACCCGGACGGGGTCAACCTGGGGGGCGAGAGGCACCAGCCCCGAACGCGGCGCGAAGGATTGCGCATCCCACTCGGCGCGCGGAACGTGCCGGATCGTGACGGGGTGAGGATGTTCGAGCGCGTCCCGGAGGTCCCGCTCCAGCTCCGCGATGACCGGGACCGGGAGCTCCCCTTCCAGGTCGAGCGAAGCGGAACTCCCGGAGAGGATCGCTTTGGCGGTGCGGAGGCCGGTGCGCGCGAAGACCCGCGCGCTCAGCAGGTGCTGGCCGGTGTGGAGCCGCATGTGGCGATACCGACGCGCCCAATCGATCTCCCCCTCGACCTCGCTCCCGAGGGTCAGCGGTGCCGCGGCGGGGCCCCGGCGGCGCAGCCGATGGACCACGGCCGGACCGGATCTTCCGGTATCGACCACCTCCCACTCGACCGCGCCGGACCGGATCCGTCCACGGTCGGGAGGTTGGCCTCCTCCGCCAGGATAGAAGTAGGTCCGGTCGAGGACGACGCCCCCGGGAGGCAGCGCGACGACCCGCGCCCGGAACGCACGCACGTAACCGGAGGGCACGTCGGGGAGGTAGGCGAGCTCGGTCACATCCGCGCCAGAGGTTGGGGGACCAAACGCGTTGCGGCGCGCGTCCTCCCGCCGCCGCCCGAAGCAACCTTTTTAGAGGGGACCGATGTGCGACGCCGAGGGTTCAGATGTTTAAGGTTCGGATCAAGATGGAAAACCTCCGCGAGGTCGTCGAGGTCGTCTCCACCTTGGTCACGGAGGTCAAGCTCTCCGTCTCGAAGGATGGCCTGGAAGCGAAGGCCGTCGACCCGTCGCATGTCGCGATGCTGGTCCTCAAGCTGCACAAGCCGATCTTCGAGGAGTTCACGGGGGAGACGACCGAGCTGGGCGTCGACATCGACAAACTGAAGGAGGTGCTCCGGCTCTCGAAGCCCGGCGACAACCTCGAGCTCCAGTTCGACGGGAAGCGCCTGGTCGCGAGCGTGGGCCGCCTCACCCGTCAGATGGCGGTCGTCGACCCGGCTGGGATCACCGACCCGAAGGTCCCGAACGTCACCCCGCCCGCGAGCGTCACCGTCAAGATGGAGGACCTCCGCCAGGGGATCCGAGGGAGCGAGAGCTTCACGGACCACGTGACCCTCAGCCTGGACTCGGAGGGGTTCACGATGCACTCGGAAGGGGACACCGACCGCCTCGACCTCCGCCTCCCGAAGGACGCGCTGACCAAGCTCGACGTGAAGGAGCCGGTGAAGAGCATGTACCCGCTCGATTTCTTCTCGGCGATGGTGAAGGCGATCACCGCCGAAGAAGCGACCCTCCACGTCGGGAACGAGTACCCCCTCAAGATCGAGTTCTCGATGGGCGCGGGCCGAGGCGAGGGACGGTACCTCCTGGCACCCCGGGTCGAAGAGGATTGACGGAGCCGTAGGCTTCATAATCGCAGGCTCGGTGAACAGGCGATGGCCGCACCTCCCGAGCACCTCGTCGCCATCCTCTCGGCCGCGCGAACGCCCATCGGCAGGTACGGCGGGACCCTCCGGTCGGTCCCGGCGGTCCGCCTCGGCACGATCGCCGCCACCGCCGCGCTCGAACGAGCCGACATGGCGCCGACCGAGGTGGATGAGGTACTTCTCGGAATGGCCATCCAGGGGGGAGCGGGCCAGAATCCCGCCCGCCAGGTCCTTCGCGGTGCCGGAGTGCCGGACTCGGTCGGGGCCGCCACGGTCAACATGGTCTGCGGTTCCGGCATGAAGGCCCTCCACCTCGGCTACGCGATGATCAAGGCCGGCCTCCACGAACGCGTTCTCGTGGGGGCGATGGAGTCGATGTCGATGGCTCCGTACCTCCTGCCCTCCGCCATGCGCTGGGAGCATCTCCCCGGACCGTACACGCTCGACGACGGGATGCAACGGGACTCGCTGGTCGACGCCTACGATGAGCACGAGCTCATGGGCGCGACGGGGGAGCGGGTCGCGCGGAAGTTCCACCTCACACGGGCCGAGGTAGACGCCTTCGGGCTGCGCAGCCACCTGCGGGCTTCGCATGCGATCCAGGACGGAATCTTCGCGAGCGAGACCGTGGAGGTGGCCGAGGGCTGGACGGGCGGACGCGGCGCACTGACCCACGACGAGTGCCCCCGGGCCGATACGACGCTCGAGAAGCTCGCCCGCCTCCCGCCAGCCTTCGCGCCGGACGGCATCCTCACCGCGGGCAACTCCTCCAAGCTCTCGGATGGTGCCGCCGCACTGGTGCTCGCCAGCGCGGCGGAGGTGCGGCGGCGCAACGTGAAGCCGCTCGCCTGGGTTCACTCGATCGGGGAGAACGGGGTCCACCCCCGTGATGTCATGGAAGGCCCGATCCCGGCCATCGAGAGGCAGCTCGCGCGCACCGGACTCCTGCCTCCGGATTTCGACCGGGTCGAGCACAACGAGGCGTACGCTTCCGCGTCGCTCGCGGTCCAGCGGACGTTCGGCTTCACCGAGGAGCAGTTCAACGTACACGGTGGGGCCATCGCGCTCGGTCACCCGATCGGCGCGAGCGGGGCGCGCATCGTGGTGACCCTCGTCCATGAGCTCGTACGCTCGAACAAGTCGCTCGGGCTGGCGGCGCTGTGCATGGGCGGCGGGAATGGCCTTTCGTTGGCCGTCGACCGCGTAGGGCTCTAACCTCGACTGGACGCCTCTACCGGGGGAGGCACCCCTCCGCCGTTTCTAACCCCGTCCTCTCCTCGGTGCCGCAGACTAGGGGCTCTCGAGACGGTGGAGTGCGCGGCCCGCCCCAGGCCCTGGGAATCCGCCAATCCGGGACCTCTCGAGACCTTACCGCCAGGAAAGCTGAGGTTCCTACACTAGGGGGAAAAAGCGTCGCATGGTGGTCCCGTGGGGGAGGAGCGAGTAGCATGGACGCAGGTGGTGAAGAGAACGGGGGCAAGTGCCCGGTCGTGCACGGGACGACGAACCTCGGAATGCGGTCGAACAGCGAGTGGTGGCCGAAGCAGCTGAACCTCAGGATCCTCCGCCAGAACTCGTCGCTGTCCAATCCGATGGGCGAAGCGTTCGATTATGCCGAAGCGTTCCAAAAGCTCGACTTCAAGGCGCTGAAGAGAAGCCTCAGCGGGCTGCTGACCGACAGCCAGGACTGGTGGCCGGCAGATTTCGGCAACTACGGAGGACTCTTCATCCGCATGGCGTGGCACGCGGCGGGCACCTACCGGGTCGGCGATGGCCGCGGCGGCGCTGGCACTGGTCAACAGCGCTTCGCACCGCTCAACTCTTGGCCCGACAATGTGCTCCTGGATAAGGCCCGCCGGCTCCTATGGCCGGTCAAGCAGAAGTACGGCGAGAAGATCTCCTGGGCCGACCTCCTCATTCTCGCCGGCAACGTCGCGCTCGAGTCGATGGGCTTCAAGACCTTCGGCTTTGGCGGCGGTCGCCCGGATGTCTGGGAGCCCGACGAGTCCGTCTACTGGGGCCAGGAGGACACCTGGCTGGGCGACAAGCGCTACACCGGCGACCGGGAGCTCGAGAACCCTCTCGCAGCCGTTCAGATGGGTCTCATCTACGTGAATCCGGAAGGGCCGAACCGCAACCCAGACCCGCGCGCCGCGGCCCGGGACATACGGGAGACTTTCAAGCGCATGGCCATGAACGACGAGGAGACGGTCGCCCTCATCGCCGGCGGACACACCTTCGGCAAGACCCACGGCGCGGGCGACCCGAGGCTGGTCGGTCCCGAACCGGAGGCCGCACCCATCGAGGAGATGGGTCTCGGCTGGAAGAGCAAGTTTGGTACGGGCAAGGGGAAGGACGCCATCGGGGGCGGCCCGGAGGTCACTTGGACCACGACGCCGACGAGGTGGAGCAACAACTTCCTCGAGAACCTGTTCGGCTACGAGTGGGAGCTGACGAAGAGCCCAGCCGGTGCGTATCAGTTCAAGGCGAAGGGGGACCCCGCGACGATCCCGGATGCCTTCGACCCGTCCAAGCTTCACGTTCCGACGATGCTGGTGACGGACCTCGCGCTACGGGTCGACCCGGTGTACGAAAAGATCTCGCGGCGCTACTATCAGCACCCGGAGGAGCTTGCGGACGCCTTCGCCCGGGCGTGGTTCAAGCTCACGCACCGCGACATGGGTCCGCGCGCACGCTATCTCGGACCCGAGGTCCCGGCAGAGGAGCTGATCTGGCAGGACCCGGTTCCCGCCGTCCATCACAAGCTGATCGGCGCCAAGGACATCCAAGCGCTGAAGACGAAGATCCTGGCCTCGGGCCTGTCCATCTCTCAACTGGTCTACACCGCATGGGCGTCGGCCGCCACCTTCCGCGGCTCCGACAAACGAGGGGGGGCAAACGGGGCACGCATCCGCCTTGCGCCGCAGAAGGACTGGGAGGTCAATCAGCCCGTCCAACTGGCCAAGGCCCTACGCGCCCTGGAGAGCATCCAAAAAGGGTTCAATACCGCGCGGCCCGACGGAAAGCGGGTTTCGCTGGCCGACCTGGTGGTCCTCGCTGGTTGCGCGGCCGTCGAGCGGGCCGCAAGGAAGGCCGGGCACGACGTGACCGTCCCCTTCGCCCCCGGCCGCACGGATGCGTCGCAAGAGCAAACCGATGTCGAGTCCTTCGGCTATCTCGAACCGGTGGCGGATGGCTTCCGCAACTATCTCAAGACCCGATTCGCTGTGCCCGCCGAGGAGCTTCTCATCGACAAGGCGCAACTGTTGACACTGACTGCGCCCGAGATGACGGTCCTGGTTGGTGGCCTGCGGGTCCTCAACGCGAATTTCGGAGGGTCGCCGCATGGTGTCTTCACGAAGCGGCCCGAGACGCTGACCAACGACTTCTTCGTGAACCTGTTGGACATGCGGACGGAGTGGAGAGCGACCTCGGATGAAAATCTGTTCGAGGGGCACGATCGCCAGAGCGGCGTACTGCAGTGGACCGGCACCCGGGTTGACCTCATCTTCGGTTCGAACTCCGAACTGCGGGCGCTGGCCGAAGTCTATGGCGCCATCGACGCGCAGGCGAAGTTCGTGGCCGACTTCGTGGTCGCCTGGAACAAGGTCATGAACGCGGATCGGTTCGACCTCAAGCGACACGGCGGTCCTCCGGTCCATGCAGCCCCTGCGGGCTAGCAGCTAGCGCAGATCCTTCCCCACCTCACTGAGCTCGGGGAAGACTGGTAGGCGCGACGCGTGAGCTGGCCACCGGGCGTCCCAGGTGCTCGAGCGCTGCCTCCCCGTTCCGTCCTCAGCGGGCGGTTAGGGGGGCCTGTTCACGTCCCGAGGGCGGAGCGTGCCGCCGGGCTGAGCAGTCGCTCGGCTCGGTCCGCCGGAGCGTAGAGTCGCGTGTCCTGCGCGGGAGCGATCCGGGTCCACTCCACGCCGGATTCCTTGAACTGGGGAGGCTCCGCGCCGACTTCGACCACCGACTCAATCAATCGGGGCGGGGGAGCGCCCCCTCCCGGTGCAATGCGCAGTTCGTCGTTGGCCTCGTCGAGCACCACCCACCCGAGCGGCACGATCAGATGGAGGTGGACAAGGCGGGGTCGGAACTGGCTCTCGCTCTCGGTCTCGGTCCGCGAGAAGACGGCGTACTGCGCCCCCTCCCACTCCGCGATCCGGTCGAACTGGAAGGAGCGTTGCCGGAACTCGAGAACGTTGACCTCCAGGTCGGCCGCCGTCAGCACGTCCGCCCGAACGTGGCTCGCTAGATAACGTCCGGGGCCCTTCGTGCCTCCCGACGCAGGACTTCGCCCGAGGATAGGCTAATAAACAGCCTCCCCTCCCCCCGCGCGTCTCGGCATGAAACGCTCCTCACGGGTCTGGAAAAAGCGCGGACACATGCGCTGGAAGTGGCGTAAGAAGCGGATGCGCCGACGCATGCGCGCCCAGAAGATGCGCAAGCGCTGAGCCTCTTCGAGAAGGCTCGACGGGACCGAACCTCTTCCGAGCCGGCCTCACCAGGCCAGCCGGTCGAGCTTGCGTGCCTCTTTCGTACTCTTCTTCCACTCGCGATAGTGGTCCCGGCAGAGCGGGGCGCGCCGACCTTTGACGGGCAGCTGGTCGAACGCTTTCCGGGCTTCCGTGAGCGCGAGGTGACGAACGGACGGTGCCCCGCATCCCGGCACGATGCACGGTTCGGCCTCTTCCTCCTCATGACTCGGACGAGGGCTGTCTGGGCTCATGGACGGGCTCCGGTCGGGAGGATCCCCGCGACGAGGTCCGGAATCTCATACGGGAACCGAGCGACCTTCGCCCCGGCGGCCTCCAGCGCAGCCACCTTCGTCTTGGCGGTCCCCTTTCCGCGAGAGATGATCGCCCCGGCGTGACCCATTCGCTTCCCCTCCGGAGCGCTCCGACCGGCGATGTAGGCGACCACCGGCTTCGAGAAGTGGTGGTGGATGTACTCGGCGGCGTCCTCCTCGGCCGTCCCCCCGATCTCGCCGACGAGGACGAGGAGGTCCGTGTCCGGGTCCTTCTCGAAGAGGGGAAGGGCGTCGACGAACGAGGTGCCCACCACCGGATCCCCGCCAAGCCCGATGCAGGTCGACTGACCGAGTCCGTGCTCCTTGATGCCGTTCACGATCTCGTAGGTGAGCGTTCCGCTCCGTGAGATGACGCCGACCCGGCCGGGCCGGAAGACGACGTTCGGGATGATGCCCACCTTCGCACCGCTTGGCGAGGCGATCCCCGGGCAGTTCGGTCCGATGATTCGCGCCCCGCAGCTCCGAGCGTAGTGGTACATCACGAGCATGTCGTGGAAGGGGATATGCTCGGTAACGATCACGGCCAGGCGGATCCCCGCGTCGACCGACTCGAGCAGAGCGTCCTTGGCGAAGGGGGCCGGCACGAAGATGCACGACGCGTTCGCGCCGGTCCTCTCGACCGCGTCGCGTACGGAGTTGAAGACCGGTGTCTCCTCGACGGTCGTCCCGGCCTTCCCGGGTGTGACCCCGGCCACCACGGCGGTGCCGAAGGCCTTCATCTGCCGCGTGTGGACCGTCCCCTGATGGCCCGTGATCCCCTGGACCACGAC
>JASHYQ010000222.1 GCA_030042955.1 Thermoplasmata archaeon | reverse complement strand
CGCTCAGGGTACGAGCGCGGAGGGTCCCAACGCGGTCTCGAGCAACTTCTGTTCGATGAGGGCGATCGCCTCCGACACGGAGGACTTGCTTCGGTTCACTTTCTTGGCGAGGTCGGTCAGGGTGATCTTCCGGGGCACCGCGAAATACCCCTCGGCCATCGCTCGAGCCAATAGGTCCTGCTGGTTCTCGCTCAGGTTCGGAAGGTGGCTGCGCAGCGAGCGGCGGCGAATCGATACGACGCGAACCGCCGGATCCGACTTGCGCGCGTAGTCGAGCACCTTCTGGAACTCGGGGTAGCGGGCGACGACCTCGATCTGGATCGTCCCAGCTTGGATGCGCATCGGAAACTGGAGGGGGATCCCAAGCCCTCGGAACAGATAGACTACCGGCGGGTTGCGGTACGTGACCCGGTAGAGGGATCCCTCTCCGAGTTCGGTGAGTGCATCGACCTTGAGGACGTCGGCGCAGGCGGCGATTTCCCGGGACCAGACCCCCGGAGGCCGTCCGCTGATCCAGTAGTCCGAGACCGATACGGCGGGATCTACGATACTCTGGTTCAGGACCTCGAGCCGGACGTTCGGGTTCGCGTTCGAGAAAAGGGTGGTCCACAATCCCTTCGGAGTGCGGAGCTTCAGGGTAGCGATCAGCAGGCGGTCGGCTAGCGGGCTGGTGATGGGGTCGCTCAACTCCCCGACCATCCTGCTCGGTTCGTCCGCCCCGACCCCTCGGGCCGCCCGGTCCCCTCTGCTCCGCCACTCATCCGACGGTGCGACCACGGCTTTTCGGACCTCTTTCGCCTTCCCCACGCGCAATCCAAGACCCCAGAAGCGGGGGCTGGGTTATAAACGGTAGAGGGAGGCGGAATCCGCTCATCAGTCGGTCCTCGACCCGAAGGCGAGCGGGCTCGAGCGTCGACGAACCGGGCCGGGAGACGCGGCGCGGGGCCCGAACGGCCTCCCGAACCCGTTCGGACGACCGAAAGTGTTCGGAGCAGGGTCTTGGTCTACCCTCCTCCTTCTCCGACTGGCGACCGACCGACGATGACGATGAGAGTGGGACCGCGTGACCCGCCAGGACGGGCCGGGACGAACGTACCTGCGGAGCGGAGCGACGGAAATGCTCCAGCTCCCCCGGCTGCGGGTTCGGGGTCAGCTGGGGAGTCGCGTGCGCCGGGGGCGGGGGGTACGATTCCCTCAACCCCCGATCCGATTCCGGGGTCGACCGAGTTGCCGTCTCCCATGGTCCAACGGCCGGTCTCGCTGTTCCTGTACGGTTCCTCCCTGCCGGTGGTCAATCTGACCCTCTACGCCTTCGCGCATAGCGCGAACCCGGGGTTCCTCTGGATCGATGTGCGCGCGCGGAACGAACCCTCCGACGTCCCGGACCCGGCGTTGCTCGGTTGGATTTCGAAGGGGCGAGTCGTGACGTACGAAGCGCCCGAGGCGGTCAAGCCGAACGAGCGCGTCACGGCCGCTACGGTCTCCAGGCTGATCGCCGAAGAGGAGTCCCCCCGGAACCTGAGCCGGCTCATCGCCTTCCTCCAGCTGCCCGACCCGAGCCAGTGCGTGCTCGCTGCGAAACCCGCCAACGGACGGCCGGGCATCGTGGCGGTTCCCAATGTCCATCGGGTCCTGGCTGCCTTCGCGAACGCTCCGGTCGAACCAATCATCGACGCCCACCTCCAAGCGGGATACTCGCTGTTCGTCGGGTACTCGGACCACGTCGACGGACACCACCGGCCCGTGGGACCGGGACGCAACCTGTTCGACTACGTGTTCCGGGTCATCGGTGACGGCGTGCCCGGATGGCGCAACAGCCGGCTGGTCTGCGAGAAAGGAGAGCCCGAGGGCCCCTTCCGCACCGGTTCAGAGTTCAACCTAGCCGACCTTCCGTTCGTGGCCGACGTGTTCCACCGCGCAATAGTCGAGCCTCGGCCGAAGATGCCGAGACCATAGTCGCGCCTCTCTAGGCCCGACCCAGCGCTCGCCGCTGAATCTCCGTCGGCACCGAGAAGCCTCGGATGCCCCCGGCCACCGACACTTCGACCGTCCGAGTCGATCAACCGGGGCCTGGGCGAGGCGGAGATGTCCCGAGCTCCTTCTGCCCTTGGATCCAGACGACCTCGCGCCGGTATCCGAGCTTCTCGTTGATCGCCCACATGGGCTGGTTCAGCGAGTCGTTCATGGTCTGAATGTACCGGTATCCGTGCTGTCGCGCGTAGTCCACCGTCCGCCGCTTGAGTTCCCTTGCGATCCCTCGTCCGCGCAGTTGCCGGAGGACCCCGGTGAAATCCTGGTCCAACCCGGTCGGGTCCGTCTCGATTCGGGTCAGGTTGCTGAGGCCGATGTAACGGCCTGCCTGCGTCGCGAGGAAGTACGCGTCCCAGAGCAGCGATGGCGAACGGAGGCTCCACTGGTCGAACTGCTCGAACGAGATGGGAGTAAAGGGGCCGATCCGGGGCACATCCGCGCTGGCCGCGATGATCAGCTCGTGCAGGCGGCGCCGGACCTCGGGGCGGTCGGGGCCCTCCTCGGCGAGGGTGGTGAACGTGATGCCTTCCCGGCCGAGGTCCTCCGTACGGTTCGGAAGCTCGGTGGCCGTGCTGACCGCCAACCTGGACTGCCAGAGCCGCCGCTTCTCCTCGAATCCCTGTCGGGCGAGGAATCGAACCCCACGGTCTCGGTCAGCGCGAGCGCTCGCCCACAAGGCTAGTCCCTGCCGTTGCTCGGCTTCGGCTGCTACGGCAGCCGCAAGCGCGCGACCGACCCCCCGGCCCTGGTGGTCAGGGTCAACCTCGACGCTGACCCAGAATCTCCGGGGGTCGAAGCTCCAGGGCGGTGTGGACAGACCCCCCAACCCTACCGCCTCCTCTCGGGAGCGTTCTTCGGCGACTATCTTGACTTGGACATACGGGGGGACGGAGAGGTCTCGATCCCATCGCTCCATCTCCTCGGGCGTCCAGGTACGTTCAGGGTTCAGCCGACTCACGATCCGGGCGGCCGCCGGAAAGTCGCTGGGCCGGAACTCGCGGAGTCGATACCGCTCTTCGTCCATGGCAGTGCGGGCCGGGGGAGGCGGGGCCACCTAAAGTCCCTCGCCTGCCGGTCAATGGGGGAGGCCGAGCCCGACCACTCCCACGCCGTAGAG
>JASHYQ010000221.1 GCA_030042955.1 Thermoplasmata archaeon | reverse complement strand
GAGAACGCCTCGCCGCGTTCGTGGACGTGTTCTGCGAGCCGGGCTACTTCTCGGTGCGCGGCTCGGAACGCCTCCTCCGGTCCGCGCTGGCGCTCGGGCTGGGTATCAAGGTCCACGCCGACGAGTTCGTCCGGTCGGGGGGAGCCCGCCTCGCCGCACGGCTGGGAGCGACCTCCGCCGAGCACCTCCTACGGTCGACCTCCGGGGACTATACAGCGCTCGCCCACGCCGGGGTGACGGCGGTACTGCTCCCGGTCACGGCGTTCGCTTCCGCTCCGTCGCGCCGCAGCCCGGCGCGGGAGCTCGTCGACGCCGGCGTTCCCGTCGCGCTGGGCTCGGACTGCTCGCCGAGCACGTGGACCGAATCGATGCCGCTCGCCCTCGCCCTCGCGGTCCACGGCGGCCGGCTCTCGCCGGCGGAGGCGCTCACGGCGGCCACCGTCAACGCCGCCCACGCCATCGGGCTCGGCGATGCCGGGACGATCGCGGTCGGCCGGCCGGCGGACATGGCGCTCTTCCCGGTCCCCTCGGCCGACCACCTCGGGTACCGGTTCGACGCGCGTCCGGTCGCCGTTTTCCGTCAGGGAAATTCCATTTCTTCGAGGGGATTCCGTCAGTAATTCTAAATAGGGGGGGTCTTCTCCCCGCCGGTAGAGGTCCCCCACATGGCGGAGAAAGTCGGCAAGGAGCAAACCAAGCGAGAGAAGGGCTACCTGTACTACCTCGGCAAGGACGGGTACCTCTGGAAGACCCCCACGAAGCTCAACAAGTCGGGAAGGAAGGCCCGTGTCGGGACCGAGAAGATCACCCGGCAGGACGGGTACATGTATTTCCTCGACAAGAAAGGCTTCGTCTCCCGCGCCAAGATGAAGAACGCCTAAACGCAGACCACCTTTTCCGGGGCCCTCTCCGACGGAGAGGGTCCTTCCCTCATTTTTTTGGGCGCTCTCGGACCGCCGGTCCATATACCCGAGCGCGGTCGTACCCCCGAGGTGCGAGACCGTGGGCTGTCGGAACGACCCGGACGACCCTCGCAAGTGCGAACGGTGCGGCGTGTTCCTCTGGGTCGCCGAGGAGGGACTCTACTGCGGGGAGTGCGGCTCGCTGATGCCGTGCACCATGCGGGTCCTCCCGCCTCCGCCCACGACGTCTCCCGGCTGAGCGACGTGCTTTTCTCGCCGGGGCTCCGTCACGCGGGGCTCGTTCGCGAGCCGGCGGAGAAATCCGGTACGGGTCTAGTTTAGGAACGGCTTCGACGCTTCGAGCGACGCCGACGGGCGCTGGGAGCGCTCATTCCGACCCATGTGGCTTATACCCCCACGCGCTTGGCGCCACCCGGAGGTTTTCGATAGGTGTCCCGAGCGGCACCATCCGCCTGTTCGCCCCTCGCCGGCGGCGAGGAACGGCCCTTCTCCGAGGGCGTTCCACCCACCGACGGGAGGTGAGATAGGTTCGGACGGTGGTCACTCTCTTCCCGACACGTCGTCGCCCTCCAGCAACAGAGGTCCTCCATGGCCGTCTCTAGAAAGCGCACACCGTCCCCCGCCGAATCGCCGGCCCCTCGGCCGGCCAACCGGATCGGCCGCGACCCGATCCCCGTCCCCCGCATGGTCCCTCGGGGCAAGACGGCGTTCGATACCGTCGCGTGGCGCACCCACGACTCGGTCATCAAGAACGCTGACGGCAAGGTGATCTTCGAGCAGAAGGGGATCCACGCGCCCGTTTCCTGGTCGGACACGAGCATCAACATCGCCGCGTCGAAGTACTTCCGTATCATTGCCGGACGCCGGGAGAACTCGGTCGACGGGATGATCCGCCGGGTCTGCCACTGGATCGCGCAGTCCGGCCTCGACTCAGGCTACCTCGACACTTCCGAGGAGGCCACGACCTTCGAGGAGAGCCTCTCGTACCTGATGGTCCAGCAGATGGCCGCGTTCAACAGCCCCGTCTGGTTCAACGTCGGGGTCCGCGACCCGCCCCAGTGCTCGGCGTGCTTCATCCAGTCGGTGACCGACGACATGGACTCGATCCTCGCGCTCGCGACCAGCGAGGGCCGCCTGTTCAAGGGCGGCAGCGGCACGGGCTCGAACCTCTCCCCGCTGCGCGGCAGCCACGAGCGCCTCTCCGGCGGCGGCATCGCCTCCGGGCCGGTCTCCTTCATGCGCGCGTTCGACGCGCTCGCGGGCGTCATCAAGTCCGGCGGCACGACCCGCCGCGCCGCGAAGATGGTCATCCTCAACATGGACCACCCCGACATCGTCGACTTCATCGAGTGCAAGGTACGGGAGGAGGAGAAGGCGCTCGCGCTGATCCGTGAGGGGTACTCCGCGAACTTCGACGGGACCGACCCCGACTCCGCCTACGCCTCGATCGCCTACCAGAACGCGAACCACTCCGTTCGCATCCCCGATGCCTTCATGGAGGCGGTCATCCGGGACGGGGAGTGGAAGACGGTCGACCGCACCGACCACGCGGTCGCGGGGACGATGCGCGCCCGGGACCTCTGGCGGAAGCTCGCCTACGCCGCCTGGCGCTGCGGGGACCCCGGCGTCCAGTTCGACGACCACACGAACGACTGGCACACCTGCCCCAACTCGGGGCGGATCAACGCCTCGAACCCCTGCAGCGAGTACCTGTTCCTCGACGATACGGCGTGCAACCTCGCGTCGATCAACCTGATGAAGTTCCTGGACCCGAAAGGGGAGTTCGACATCGAGCTGTTCCGCCAGGCGGTCCGGACGATGATCCTCGCGATGGAGATCGTCGTCGACGCGTCCAGCTACCCGACGGCCCCGATCGCCCAGAACTCCCACGACTACCGGCCGCTCGGCCTCGGCTACGCGAACCTTGGCGCCCTCCTGATGCATTTCGGCCTCGCCTACGACTCCGACTCCGGCCGAACCCTCTCCGCGGCGGTCTCGGCGTTCCTCTCGGCCGAGGGATACCACATGTCGAGCGAGATCGCGAAGCGCGTCGGGCCGTTCGCCGGGTTCGAGAAGAACCGGGCTCCGATGCTCCGGGTGATGAGCAAGCACGCGCGGGCCGCCGAGCAGGTCTCCCTCGCGGACCCCCACCTGGCCCCGTTCGTCACGGCCGCGGTCGACCGCTGGCACGACACGGTGAAGGCCGGCGAGCTGTGGGGGTACCGGAACGCCCAGATCTCGGTGATCGCGCCGACGGGAACGATTGGGCTCCTCATGGGATGCGACACGCTCGGCCTCGAGCCCGAGCTCTCCCTCATCAAGACCAAGAACTTGGTCGGCGGCGGCGTCATGCGGATGGTCAACCGGACCGTCCCGGACGGCCTCGCGGCGCTCGGCTACACGCCCGAGGAGATCCGCGCGGTCACCGCCCACGTCGAGCGGACCGGTACGATCGAAGGGGCGCCCGGCTTCGAGGCGGAGGACCTCCCCGTGTTCGACTGCGCGCTCGCGCCCCCGGGGGGCACCCGCACCATCGCCCCCATGGGCCACCTGAAGATGCTCGGCGCGGTCCAGCCGTTCCTCTCGGGCGGCGCGTCGAAGACGATCAACCTACCCAATGACGCGACCGTCGAGGACATCGAGAAGATCTACCTCGAGGCCTGGCGGCTCGGCATCAAGTCGGTGGCCCTCTACCGGGACGGCTGCAAGGCCTCCCAACCGTTCGAGACCGGGAAGGGCAAGGAGGCCGCCCCGGCCGGGCCCCGGGGCCCGGCCCGAGAGCGGCTCCCCAACGAGCGGAAGGCGGTCACCCACCACTTCGAGGTCGGCGGTCACGACGGCTACGTCACGGTCGGCCTCTACCCGGACGGCCGGCCCGGGGAGATCTTCTTCCGCGTCACGAAGGAAGGCTCGACCGTCAACGGCCTGATGGACTCGCTGGGGCTCGCGATGTCGATGGCGCTCCAGCACGGAGTCCCCCTGAAGGACCTCGTACGGAAGCTCGCCCACCTCCGGTTCGAGCCGGCGGGCGCGACCAACAACCCGAAGATCCGCTTCGCCAAATCGATCCCCGACTACGTCGCCCGGTGGCTCGCGAACGAGTTCCTCACCGAGGAGGAGCGACGCGCGATTGGTCTCGAGGGACCGGCCGCCGAGAACGGCAACGGCCACGGCGCCCCGGGGACCGCCCCGGCGAAGTCGGCCGTGGCGAGCCAGACCGTCAAGTTCGAGACCAAGCCGCTGGACGCGTTCTCTCCCGAGGGCGGCCCGAGCGGCGGGATCAGCGAGGACTCCCCTTCCTGCCACGTCTGCGGCGGGATCATGGTCCGCTCGGGCACGTGCTACGCGTGCACCGTCTGCGGGGCCACGAGCGGCTGCTCGTAGGCGTCGCCTACGGGCTGGGCTCGGCGACGCCGGTCGGCTGCTCGACCGCCGCGCGCGAGCCGGCCGGGCCCGCCTCGGGGTGCCCCGCCCGGCTCCCGTCCGCGAGGAAACGGAAGTTCCGCAGGCCGAGCGCGAGCAGCAGCCCCACGAACGCGATCGCCGCCGTCATCCCGAAGACGATCTGGAACCCGAGCAGCTGATACGTCGGCACCGGCACCAGGACCGGAACGCCCGTGACCCGGATGTAGTCGGTCGCGACCAGGCTCGCCGTCACCGTCGCGGCGATCACCGGCCCGACGGCGCTGCCGAGGTTCCGGAACGTCTGGTTCATCCCGGTCTGGATGCCGAGCTCGTCCCGTCCGACCGAGAGCACGATGATGTTGGACATCGAGATCAGGACCGCGACGTTCCCGGCGAGCGCCGGGATGGAGAAGAGCATCAGCTCGTAGATGTTGGAGTTCAAGA
>JASHYQ010000220.1 GCA_030042955.1 Thermoplasmata archaeon | reverse complement strand
CCCATCTTTGCGGCCGTCGGTCCGCCCGGTCCGGGGCGCCTCGCCTTCGACTTCGTCTTCGAGGTCGAGTCCCCCCGCCCGGACGACTGGCGGGCCGGGTCGCTGACGTGCCACAAGGCCCCTCCCGGGATCCCGATTCCCCTCGACACTCCGATTCCTCTCGCTTCGGTCTCGCAAGCCATCGAGTTTCTCGAACGGCGGCCGTCCACGAAGGCCTAGCACCGCGTTCCTGAGCTCGCCGTCGGCCCGACACCGGCCCTGAAGAACCTCCGCCGAATCGGACCTGGAAGCGGCAGGGCGGGCGCGGTCGAATCGAACGGGGACTCGAGGGTTACCCGCACGAGGTAAGTACCGCGTGACCCTGACCGACTCGTTCCGACGGGAAGGAGCGACGACACTCTCACCGACGCGCTCTACGAGGCAAAGCGAGCCGCGAAGGAGTTCGCGGCGGCGAGCGCCCAGCTATCGAAGCGATTGCTCTCGAAGGCGGAGTCGGCCGCGAAGGACCCGGAAGGGTCCGCCCGAAAGGCCGCCCGGAGGGTCGCTAAGGAGCTCGACGCGGCGGCCCAAGAAATCGACCGGATTCTGAGGGACCTCTAGACGGGCCGGACCTGATCGAGAGGCCGACCGTCACGGCTGCCTTTCGAACGGACGGTCGGGAGGCGCCCGAGCAGGACGGGGCGAGGGAGACCGACCTTCCGGTTTCGACCGAGTCCTCCTCGGTCTCGCGTCGAGGAACCCCCCCAGAGCCGGTTGGCCAGGAGCGTCATCTCCGGTCGTCCAAGCGCGGCTCCGCTCTACCTTCGGTGGGACGTGACAGGGGTCGAAGCGAAGGCCGGATTCGCCGGTTCGAGCCGGCGCTGGGGGCCCATTGAAAGCCTCATCGTCGACCCGGGCGCGGGCACCTGTAGCTTTCCGGTCGGCGGAAAACACCCCGGGAACCCCGGCGTCCGCGCTCGCTTAAATATCGTGCAGTGCTCAAATGAAGCGTCGACTGACTCGACCGTACCTCAGGAATCTGCATGACCACGCCCGAAGCCAAAACGACTCCACTCACGGAATTGTCCGGGCCCGGGGCTTCCCGGTCCGTCCCCCCGCTGACCGACGTCAGCGTGATGATCGGGGGTCAGGGCGGGGATGGAACGCTCACCGTGTCCGACCTTCTCGGACGGTACTTCCGGAAGCGAGGCCTCTACGTCTACACGTCGCGGAACGTCCTGTCCCGCATTCGCGGCGGTCACGCCGACGCATCCGTGCGGGCGAGCCGCGACCCGACCGCCGCCGTCAAACCGACCGTCGACGTGCTCGTCGCCTTCGACCAAGAAGCGGTCACGATCGGCCACACCGAACTGGCCCCCAACGGGTACATTCTGTACGACTCCACCGCGTTCAAGTCCGACCTCCCGAACGCGACCGGATTCCCGTTCGCGACGCTGGTGGGAGGCGTGCTCGGCCAGCCGATCTTCAAGAACACGGCCGCCTACGGCGCGCTGAGCGTCGTCTTCGGGTTCGACGCCGCGGAGACGCGGGCCGTCATCGAAGAGCGGTTCAAGCGCCGGGGCGGGGAAGCCCTGGAGAAGAACCTGAAAGCGCTCGAGATCGGTCGGAAGGCCGCGCTCGAGGTCCCCGGTCTCGCCGACCGGTACAGTGTGGCCGACGGCGACGCCCACGACTTCATCATGACCACCGGCAACCAGGCGGTCGCGCTCGGGTTCGTCGTGGGGGGTGGCCGATTCTTCGCTGGATATCCGATCACGCCCGCGACCGAGATCATGGAGTATCTCCAACGGTACCTCCCGCCGCTGCACGGGGTCGTGCGCCAGGCGGAGGACGAGCTCGCCGCGGTGAACATGATCATCGGGGCCGCCTACACCGGGGCGCGCGCCATGACCTCGACGAGCGGACCCGGGCTCTCGCTCATGACCGAGGGGATCGGCCACGCCGGTACCGCGGAGCTCCCCATCGTGGTGGCGGACTGCGGGCGCGTCGGGCCGTCGACCGGACAGCCGACCCGGCACGAACAGTCCGACCTCTCCCATCTCGCCAACCTCGGGCACGGGGAGTACCCTCGTTTTATTCTCGCCCCCGGAACGCCCCTCGATTGCTTCGAGATGACCGTCGAGGCGTTGAACCTCGCCGAGCGGTGGCGGGTGCCGGTCATTCTCCTCCTCGACCAGGCGCTCTGCCAGAACACGACCACGAGCCCTCGCTTCGACCTCTCCCGGGTCGCGGTGACTCGCGGGGAACGCGTGACGGGGGAGGCCGTCGCGCAGCTGCAGCAGTACAAGGCCTACCGGTTCACCGATGCCGGTCCGAGCCCCTACGCGCCGCCGGGGACCCCGGGCGTCTGGGCCGAGATTACGGGCAACGAGCACGACGAGTGGGGCCACGTCTCCGTCAATCCCGTGAACCGGGTCCGGATGATGAAGAAGCGACTCGAGAAGATGGTCAAGGCGCGCGACGAGCTTCCCGGCGCCCGCTTCTTCGGTCCGGCCGACGCGAAGGTCGGTCTCATCGGGTTCGGCAGCACCACCGGACCGATCCTCGAGGCGCAGCGGATCCTCGCGGCCCGCGGCAAGGCGACCCGGTTCCTCCAGGCCCGTACCCTCTATCCCGTGCCGACGCAGGAGATCGACCCGTTCCTGAAGTCCGTGGACGTCGCCTACGTCATCGAGCACAACTACACCGGGCAGCTGGCCCGTCTCCTGCGGGAGACGATGCCCTGGCACTACCAGAAGCTCCGCTCGATCCTGAGGTACGACGGGTCGAACTTCCGCGCGCCCCAGATCATCGCCGAGATCCCGGAGGTGGCCTAGGATGGTCGAGTCGGCGAAGCCGGTGCCCCCGATCTGGTGCCCAGGGTGCGGCGACTTCGGCGTGCTGGCGGCCCTCAAGAAGGCCGCGCTCGAGATCAAGCTCGCTCCGCACGACCTCGTGCTGGTCGGCGGGATCGGCTGCTCGGGCTCGATCCACAACTTCCTCGAGGTCAACGGGATCCACGCGCTGCACGGCCGACTCCTCGCGCAGGCGGTCGGGGTGAAGCTAGCGAACCCGGGCCTCACGGTAGTGGCCGCGGGCGGGGACGGCGACGGCTACGCCATCGGGATGGGTCACTTCATCCACGCCTTCAAGAAGAACGCGTCGATCATTTACATCGCGATGAACAACGAGACCTACGGGCTCACGAAGGGCCAGCCCTCTCCCACCAGCCAGATCGGCTTCGAGGGGAACATCGAGCGGCCGTTCGACGCGATCCTCACGGCGCTCTCGATCCCGGC
>JASHYQ010000219.1 GCA_030042955.1 Thermoplasmata archaeon | reverse complement strand
GGAGCTGGGCGACCAAGACCAGTTGGGGAGACGAGTCTCGGCCGGAGGCCTCGACCTGGTCGAGCGCCTCTTCGAGACCGACGAGACCGGGCTTGTGCACGACCAGCGCGACGGGGTGGCCGAGCAACGCGGGGAGTCCCCACTCCACGACCGAAGGGAACGAGCCGACCAGGTGGACGACCCGGGCCGAGGGAGAGCCGGGCGTGGTAGGGCTGAGCCACTCGAGCGCCGTCGCGACGAGGGTGAACGCATCCTCGTCCGGCCCCGCGACGGGCCGGCCCTCGCTGACGAAGGCGGGCACGTAGACCACCCCCGACTCCAGCCCGGGCACCGCTTCATCCCCTCCGGAACAGCGACACGGTCGCGGTCGCGCCCGCTCCGCCGACGTTGTGGGCGAGCGCGGTCTCGGCGCCGGGGACCTGGCGCTCGCCGGCCGCCGCCCGCAATTGGAGGAAGACCTCGTAGACCTGGCTCACGCCGGTCGCCCCGATCGGGTGGCCCTTCGCCTTGAGGCCACCGTCGGGGTTCACGGGGAGGCGGCCGCTCGGGCGAGTTGCCCCCGAAAGGGTCAGGCCGACCGCTTCGCCGGGAGCGGCGAACCCGAGGTCCTCGAGCGCGAGGAGCTCGGCGATGGTGAAGCAGTCGTGGACCTCGAGGAAGGAGACCTGGCTCCGGCCCATCCGGGCCTCCTGGAAGGCCGCTTCCGCGGCCCGGCACGTCGCCGCGAACCGAGTGATGTCGGGGCGCTCCTGGACCGCGAGGTGGTCGCTCCCGGCCCCGAGCCCTTCGATGAAGACCGGGGTGTCCGTGAACTCCTTCGCCCGGTCCGGTCGCGCGAGCAAGACCGCCGCCGCGCCGTCGCTGACGGGGCAGCAATCGAGCAATCCGAGCGGGTCGGCGACCCGGGGCGCACGGAGCACCTCGTCACGGCTGACCGCTTTCTGGAAGTGGGCGTTCGGGTTGCGCCGGCCGTTCTCGTGGTTCTTGCTCGCGACCTCGGCCATCGCCTCCCGGGCCGAGGGATACTGGTGCGCGTAGGCGGAGGCGATCAGCCCGTAGACGCCGGCGAACGTAAGTCCCGCGAGCCGCTCCCACTCGGTGTCCCCGGAGACCCCGAGCCAGTAGCGCCGCCGCGGAGCGCGAAGGTCGGTCATCTTCTCGAGTCCGACGACGAGCACGAGGTCGCCCTGGCCCTCGTCCAGCGCTCGGACGCCGGCGCGCAGCGCGGACCCACCGGAGGCGCAAGCGTTCTCCACCCGAGTCGTTGGGACCCCGACGAGGCCCGCCTCTTCGGCCAACACCGCGGAAGAGTTCCCGATCTGCCAGCCGCCGAACCCCAGCGTCGCGAGGAACGCCTCGCCGACCTGGGACCGCTCCACGCCCCGGTCGACGCTGGCGAACGCTCCGTCGACCGCCGTCCGGAGGAGGGCGCGGGGTCCTTCGTCCAGGGCCCCGAAGTGGGTGTGTCCGGCTCCCACGATGGCCGCCCGATGTCCCAACGTGCCCCACCCGCGAATCGTCTTATCGGCCGAGTCCCTCGAGGCAGATAACCCCGGGGGCATCTGTGTCTGATCCAGCACCTATCGTCGTGGGGGTTTCCGGGGCGAGCGGGGCGCCGATCGCGGTTCGCGTCCTGCAAGCCCTGCACGCGGCCGACGCCCCGGTGGCGCTGGTGGTCTCGGACGGGGCGTCGGCCCTCCTCCGGGAGGAGTGCGACCTCGGCCCCCAGGACCTCGCCGCTTACGCGACGGTGACGTACTCGGACCACGACCTCGGCGCGCCGATCGCGAGCGGCTCCCGGCCGACCCGGGGGATGGTCGTGGTCCCCTGCTCGGCGAACACCGCCGCCCAGATCGCGGCGGGACTCTCGGGCACGCTCCTCACCCGGGCGGCCCACGTCCATCTCAAGGAGCGCCGGCGGCTGGTCGTCGTCCCGCGGGAGACGCCTCTTCCGACGACCCTGCTCCGGAACCTCACCACCCTGAGCGAGCTCGGGGTCGTCGTCCTCGACGCGGCCCCCCCGTACTACCTGCACCCCCGCTCCGTCGACGACCTCACCGGCTACCTGGCCGGGAAGGTGCTGGACCATCTCGGCGTCCCGCACCACCTGTACCGGGGTTGGAGAGCGGAGGAGCCGTGAGCGGAGGAGCCGCGAGCCGGAAGGACCGGATCGGCCGGCTGCTCCCCGCGCCCCTGGCGGCGATCGTCATCCTGCTGGTCGCGCTGATCCTCCTCACCCCTGTCCTCCTCTCGAGTGGCCAGCCGGCCCCGGGAATCCTCACTCAGGCCGACCTGATCGTCGACCGTGTGCCCGGCTCCAACGTCACGCACTTCTACGTGCGCGGGGTGGGCACGACGATCCGGTACTCCGAGTTGACCATCGAGTGGGCGGCCAATTTCTCCTGGTCGACCGTGTTCCCGTCCTCGCCCCTCAACTGGAGCCTCGGGGCGAATGCGAGCGAGGTGCTGACCCTTCTCTTCGGGACGACCGCGAACCCGGTGGCCCTCAACGTCTCGGCGCTGTACCAGGTGCCCGGGTCGACCACGCTGTACATCGGGGAGCTCGCCTTTGACGTGAGCGGCGGAGGGAACTCGGCCACCGACCTTCTCTCGACCGTCACGAGCACGCCGGGCCTCGCCGGCCCCGCCCCGGTCGCCCTCTCCAGTCTCCCGCTGACGATCCCACTCGTGAACGTCGGAGCCCCTCCATGAAGACCTCGCGGATGGTCCTCCTCTCCTGGTCGATCCTGATCGTCCTCCTGGTGCTGGTCGAGCTCCTCGAGCTGACCCACCTGTTCACGCTCCCGGTCGAGTCGGTCCTCGGTGACCCGCTCGTCTTCGTGCTGGCGCTCGTGTTCACCACGGTCGTGGCCCTCGTCGGCGCGATCTTCATCGGGATCTACATCTCGGCCCGGATCCTTTCGCCCTCCGGGTTCACGCCCTTCGAGGAGGAGATGCTCCGGATGCGGACCGACCTGCGCGACGTGAAGGCGGCGGTCGAGGAGATGCGCCGCGGACCGGGCGGGCCACCCCCGTCCCCCCCCGCAAAGGAGGCGCCATGAGGATCGTCGTGCTCGATAACGGGGGCCAGTGGACCCACCGCGAGTGGCGAGTGCTCCGCGACCTCGACGTCGAGAGTGCCATCCTCCCGAACACCACCCCCGCCGCGGAACTGAAGGCGGACGGGGTGGTGCTTTCCGGGGGTGCGCTGAGCCTCGAGGGGACCGACACCCCGCTCGGCCGCGTGTCGGAGTGGATCGACACGATCGACGTCCCGGTCCTCGGGATCTGCGTCGGCCACCAGTTCCTCGGCCGCCATTTCGGCGGACGGGTCGTGCGCGGGACCCCGGAGTTCGGGGCCGCCGACATCACCGTCGACCGCCCGGAACACCCGATCTTCACGGGACTCCCAACGCACTTCAAGGCCTGGTCGAACCACAACGACAGCGTGGTGACCCCTCCCCCGGGGTGGAGCGTCCTCGCCCACTCCCCGAGCTGCCCGGTCCAGGCGATGGCCCACCCGACCCGGACCATCTGGGGGATCCAGTTCCATCCTGAGGTGGAGCATACCGAGGGCGGCCGGGAGATCTTCCGCCACTTCGCGGAGGCCTGCCGACGATGAGCGCCCCCCGCCCCCGCGGGAATATGTAGCCCTCGCCGCTCGCCACGACACGCACCATGGCACGAGTCCGACGGGCCTCCGGAGTACGCGAGCACGACCTGGTCGCCCGGGCCAAGGTCCTCCGGGAGTCGGTCGACCCGCTCCTCCCCCGCCTCACCGACGACGCGCCGCGCGAGAAGTTCGACCGCCTGCGCGCGGACCTCGAGGAGGTCCGGGAGGCCCGGGACGACGCGAAGCGGCTCGACAAGATGTCCCGCTGGGGGGACCCGCTCGCGCGCGCCTACGCGGGACTGCTCCGCTACTACCTCGACCCGACGACGCCGACGGTCGCGACCTTCCCCATCGCCGGCGGGGAAGGGTCGTTCGCGACCCTCTCGCGCTCGACCCGGGAGGCCGAGCTCGCCGTCCAGCAGTCCGACGACCCGACCCGGCTCTTGATCGGCTACGTCGACTGGTCCCGGAAGGGGCTCTACTTCTTCGCGGGCCGCAAGGTGCTCTGGTGCACGGGCAGGTCCCCGCGGCCTCCCGGGGAGGTCATCACGGAGCGGGTCGACGAGCTGCCGTACCGAACCGTCCCGGAGCCGGGCACACGGGCGCTTGTCTGTCCCCACCTGGCGGCCCATGAGGCCCGCCCGTACCTGGAGGTCGGATGGCCCGGGGCCGACCGAACGTTCCGGGTCTGTCGAAAATGCGCCAAGGACGACCGCCATCTGTTGGGCTCGCTCTCGGAGGGGTCGGCGGTGCCGGACCCGAGCGCAGCCTTCCCGGTCGAGGTAGAACTGAACGTCCAGTGCCGGGGCGGCCCGGAATGCGTGCACGCTCGATTGCCCCCGCTCCCCCGGTCGCTCCGGCGGAGCTACGAGCTGGGCCGGCTCTCGGACGCGGCGCTCCTGGACGCCTACCGGGCCGAGATCCGCCCGACCATCGAGGGGACCCGACGGACCACGCTCGTGGCGGGGGGCGTCTGCTACGGCGACCACGTCGCGGAGTTTCTCGAGGCGCTCCACCCGACCGCGCTCGAGCGACGGGCGCTCGGGGTGGCGCTAGAGCCCGCCCCAGGATACTTCGAAGTGGACGAGGCGACCGCGAGCCGGGCGCTCGAACGGCTCTGGCCGGAGCACGCCGAAGAGATCGTCGGGGCGATCACCGAGGACGAGGAGGAGGCCCGTCGCGCGCTCCAGGAGGCGCGGGACGCCCCCGGACGGATCGTCGAGATCCTGAAGCGCGCGCAGCGTCGGGGGGAGGAGCGGGAGCTGCTCGACGCCCTCCCACGGTACTCCCGTCTCACGAGCGAGGCCGCCTGGGTCGACCGGGTCGCCCGCGCCTACCGCACCCATCGCGAGACCGGAGCCGAGCGCACGTTGCTCCAGTCGCTGCCCCGGGAGGGCAAGGAGCGAGGCCTCGCCTACGCCTTCCTCCTGGCGCTGGGGCGGGCT
>JASHYQ010000218.1 GCA_030042955.1 Thermoplasmata archaeon | reverse complement strand
CGCACTGGCCAAGGATGGGCATCGACTAGTCCTGCTTGGCAGAGACTCGGATCGCCTCACAATCGCTACTCGAGCTCTCGTCGAAACACGACCGGGCCTGGCGGTGGAGACATCGATATGCGACCTGTCCTCGCTCGGGTCGGTCCGAGGCGCGGCTTCCGACCTCATCTCGCGATTGCCACGAATCGATGCCCTGGTGAACTCGGCGGCGGTCTTCGTTCCGGATCGGAGACTAACCCCCGAGAATCTCGAGACCATGTTCGTTACAAATCACTTGGGCCCGTTTCTCCTCACAAACCTGTTGCTCAATCGACTTCGGGAGTCCGCGCCGTCCCGCGTGATTACCGTTTCTGCTCCCTCGACCACCGAAATCGACTTTGAGGACCTCCAGGGCGAGCGGAAGTGGAGTGCACTCACCCAGTTCGGAAGGACCAAGACGGCCAACCTCCTCTTCGCGTACGGATTGGCTCGTCGTGTGCCCGCAACCCACGTGACCTCGAATGTCCTGTTCCCGGGCCTCGTGAAGTCGGGGCTCATGAAGGACGCGAACGCGGCGGTCCGCGGGCTTTCAGGGCTGATGTCCAAATCGCCCGAGGCGGCCGGGATCGCGTTGGCTCGGTTGGCAGTAGATCAGTCGGTCGGCGAAGTCTCCGGGCAATTCTATAAACTGTCCAAGCCCGACAGCAGCAACGCCTATTCTCACGACCGACCTACCCAGGATAGATTATGGGCGTTGAGTGAACAACTATCCGGTCTCGGCCGCGGCAACTAAAGCCGGTCTCCGCGGGTCTGCCGTATCGTCGGACCCTGCTCGCAGCTCGCACTGATTGCGGTCCCCTCATCGGCCGTGCGCGTCCCTCATGGAACACGATCACCCACAGGATGGCCTCCGACCCCCACCAGATCGCGATCACGAGCAAGGCGGCGAGCAGCGCTTGGCGAAGCGTCACGGCGAACCGCGACCCGCTCGTGGCGCGTTTAAGCCGGCACGAGAAGAACCGTCACTTTTCAGAATTCAATTCCGTTCCCTGTCACCAAGGGTAACTGAAATGATTTGAATAGATTTATGACGCTTCTCGCCCTCGGCTACGCCGAGGTTGCGCCATGACCTTTGTGGATACTTTGGCGTTCCAGCTGTTCAGCCTGGCGTTCGTATCGGGACTGTTGTTCTATTCGGGGCTCGTGGGGTACGTCACGTATCTCCGGTTCGGACCGCACCGCACGTTCGAGCACCTCAAGGCGCAGGTCGTGCCGCTCGCGGGCCTCGGGGTGATCATCACGGCGATCGGGCTGTGGGGAGAGATCGCCTGGCCACTTCCCGGAAGTTACAACATCCTGTTCTTCGACCCCTACGTCCTGCTCGGCATCGTACTCCTCGGGTTCGCGGCTTCGGTGGTGTTCCGGTGGCGAACCCAGTACGTCGGGCTGCTGGCGGCGATGGTCGGCCTGTTGAGCATCTACTATGGCGCTGAGGCGTACAACCTCGGGCTGACGAAGGAGCCGCTCGCGATGTTCCTCCTCTACTTCGCGATGGGAGGGACGGCGGTGTTCACGTTCCCCGTCACGCTCTGGCTCGACCGCTACGTCTTGACCCCGCTCAGCGCGTCGGCGACCCCGAGCGAGAGCCCGGGGACCAGCCCCACGAGCATCGCGCAGATGACGTCCGAGGTGAAGTTGCTGTTCGCCTTGTTCCTCCTCTTCCTCTTGTTCGCCGCCGGGTCGGCGATCGCGGCGCTCTGGATCGGCGGCGGCGCCCTTCCGCAGCACCTGACCTACGCCCCTTAGGCATCGGTGGGACCACCCCCCGCGAGATGCGCGGACATTCTTCTGGACGGGCCCTCAGGGGTCCAGAGGATAACGGACGTGTGCACCGCGGATCATCGTGGCGTGACCAACCACAGCATCGCGGAGGCGCCGAACATCATCACGACCGCGAGCAGCGCGGCGAGAAATCGCCGACCGAGGGTCATGGGCAACCGTACTTGCGAGCTGTTCAGCTGTACTTGGCTCGGCGCATAGTGAGCCGTCACGTTTCATGCCCTACTACGCATTTCGCGCGAGCATCGCGGTTGGTCAGGACGCCTGCTTCTCACCTTTGTCGAGGACCGCAGCAACGTCCCAGATACTCGCTTACCCGGTACTCGATTCCCTCGACTGAGGGATGACGGCTCCGCCATGCCGTGAGGCACTTGTCGGAGTCGAATAGCATCGAATCGGAGCACACGACCTCCCACTCGCATTGAGGTGAAGAGATCTCATGGACAAGTGCCAGAGTGTCCGATGGCTCCAGCAGTTCGATCGTCATGCGGTCGATCTTGAGCCGGATTCCCGAACCACAGGACGGGCAACGGGTTCGCCCATCCACCGGACCGTTTGCGGCATTCAGCAAGAGGTCGATGGCGCAGCAGAGGAAGTCCTCCCGACCTCCTCGACGAAGTATGTGGTCTGTCGGGCCAGTTGACAATCCAATGATCCTCCGTGGGTCAGACATACAAACAGGACTCCCGACGTCTCTCGAAGACAGATTGAGCCCTTCGACCGGAACAGTCCGTCCCGCGCAGTCCGAATTCCTTGAAGCGCGCTCAGACGGGGGACAAGATAGGGGGGCAACTCGCGCAGCAACCGGTACCCACCGAACAGCAAGCGCAGCATTTGCAGCACCCGCCGCAATCGCAGCAGGCACACGCAAGCTTCGGCTCCGCGGCAACCGGGGCGGTCGGCTCACCTGACGGTCCTTCTCGGTCCAGCATCGACGTCCCCAGCTCTCTATGGCACGAAGACTCTTCACCTAACCGTCTCCGCGCACTCCTCGCCGTCGTCTCATCGCCCGCGCTGATTGCGGTCCTCCATCGGCCGCGCGCGTCCTGCTTCAATTGGCAGGACGAGAGGTGGCTTACGAGCGGCCCCCAAACTGCCAGTAGTGGATCTCGATGTCCGCGTATCTTTCGGCCGTCAGGAACCTTCGCGCGTGGTCCGGGTCGGTCGCACGGACGAGCAGGGCTGTGCCCAGCCAGGCATTGCCGTCATCGGAGAGCAACGGCCCATACGCGATCAGTTCATCGCGATTGGGAAGCACGGCGAGGTCGACCGCCTCTCCTGAGCCGAGGCCGAGCACTAGGAACCGCCTGCCTTCTGTGGGACCACCGGGAAAGTCCCACATGGTCCGCCCGAGCAAGTTGCGCCACCGCCGCAGCAGCACATCTCGGTAAACTCCCGCTTGGTAGTTGGGCTCGTCGAAGGCGAAGGCGCGAGCAGCGGCGGGATTGGGGAGGTCGACGATATGTACGCTTCCGGTAGCGGTCGCGCCGTCGCTGGTCAAGGTCGGGCCACGCGCTATCATCCCCTTCGAAAAGCGATCCATGTAGGACCAGTGTACCTCTCGCAGTCTCTCACGGAGCGCCGCAGACTCTGATCGATCGCGGTGGTAACAGAAGAACTCCATGCGAGAACCCGTATCGCAAGCCGCTCTTAGTAGGTTCGAAATTGCCTGGCCAGCGGGGGTTACTGTCCGTTCGCGAGCCCTTCAGTC
>JASHYQ010000217.1 GCA_030042955.1 Thermoplasmata archaeon | reverse complement strand
AGACCGTAGAACCGGTAGGCGGTGATGTTGCTCGGGTTCAGCGCGATCGACTTCAGGAACTCCTCCTCGGACCGGACCCAGTCGTTGTCGTACTGAAGGGCGATGTTCCCTAGGGCCGCATGGGCCCCGGAACACCCGGGGTCGAGGGCGAGCGCCCGTTGGGCCAGCGCTCGAGCTTTGGGGATCGCCTCGCGCATCGGGATCGAGTCGCCGGCCGCCACGACGTTGACGTTCGCCCAGGCCGCGTAGGCGTCGGCGAAGGTCGGGTCGAGCGCCGTCGCCTGTTCGAACCAGCGGACCGCCTCGTCCGGCGGCTGGTTGCCCTCCAGGCGCTCCGCGGCCGCCAGGCCGCGGAGATAGTCGTCGTAGGCGACCCCGGTCAGGACCGTCGCCCCCCGCGGGTTCGGCGTGGGGGTCCGCCGTCGAGCCCGCGCCTCGGAGGGCTCGAGCTCCACGCGAAGAGCCTTCGCGGTCTGTTCGGCGACGTCGATCTGGACCGCGAAGACATCGTCGAGGACCCGGTTGAAGCTGCTGGACCACAGGTGTTTCTGCGTCGACGCGTCGACCAGCTGCAGGGTGATCCGGATCCGCTCGCCGGCCTTCCGGACGCTCCCTTCCAGCACGGTATCGACGCCCAGCTCGCGGGCCACCTCCCGGATCGGCTTGGGCGTCGTCTTGTAGGGGGTCACGGAGGTTCGGGCGGTCACCTGGAGGCCCCGGATCTGGGAGAGCGTCGAGATCAGCTCCTCGGTGAGACCGTCGGCAAAGTAGCCGTCGGTGGTGTCCGAACTGATGTTCGCGAGCGGGAGGACCGCGATGCGGGTACCGGGCCCGCGGGACCTCCGCGGCGGGGGCGGAACGGCCGTCGACTCCGCGGGAGCGACGCTGTAGAGGCGCACGGGGACGCGGATGTTCTTCAGGCGGGTCGGCGGCAGCTTCGCGAAGGCGTGACGGGACCTGTGGGCGACCTGGTCGTAGACCTGCTGGGAGACGCAGATGCCCCCGGGGCTCGCCTTCGAGACGATCCGCGAGGCGATGTTCACGACGTCCCCCAGCACGTCTCCCTCCTTCTCCACCACGTCGCCGACGTGGATCCCGACGCGGATCTGGACCGGGGCCGCCCGACCCGGCGCGGCGGGAAGGGACCGAAAGCTCCTCTGGGCCGCGACCGCGCAGTCCAGGGCATCGAGGGTGCTGTCGAACGTTACGAGGAACGAGTCCCCGGCGGACTTGATCTCGCGTCCGTGGAACTCGGCGAAGACGGACCGCAGGATCCGATTGTGCTGCTCGAGAGCCTCCAGCGCGGAGGACTCGTCGGCCTGGGCCAAGGCCGAGTACCCCACGATATCGGTGAACAGGATCGCGGCGAGACGACGAGGCATCGCGGCACCCTCAATCCCGGCGCGGTTAGATTAGCTGGAGGTGATTCGAGGAACGAGCCGGCGAGGCCCGACCCTCGACCACGGAGCGGTCACGGGGAGGTGGAGGAGGTAGCGCCATAGGGGTCGGCTCCGCGAGCTCCGCCGCGAAGAAGCGTTAATGGCTCGGAACGGAAGGACGGGACGTGGAAGATCGGCCAGCGCAGGGGAAACGACCGGAGTCGGCCACGCGGAACACCGCGGAGATCATGGAGCTCCGGGAACAGATGGAGCGCGCGAACAATGCGATCGAGACGCTCGTCAACCGGACGAACACGCTCGTCCACCTCTTGGACATCCTCAACAAGCGAGTGGACCGGCTCGAGTCCCAGCAAGGGAGCTGACGTCGCTTCGAGTTCCGACCCTCGAGCGCCGATACGTCGCACGGCCCGAGGGCCGGGGGGTCCCGGACCGGGGCGGGTCCGCTCGAGGTGCGGCGTCGACCGCTTCCCGCCGGGCCCGCCCCGGGGTCGGGGGCCATCGGGGTGGTCGCTGCCTTTCTGTGGAGCGGGGTCGGTTCCCATCGACTCGCTAATCTGCGGAGGAACGTTCCGGGGCTGTGGCCGCGTCCCGCCAGCTCACCGCCATCATGTTCACCGATGTCGCGGGGTTCACCGAGCTCGCTCAGGCGGACGAGAAGGGCGCCCTCGGCCTTCTCGAGGAGCTCGACACGATGGCGGCACCGCTCATCGAGCGGCATCACGGCCGGAAGGTCAAGGCGATCGGGGACGGGCTGCTGGTGGAGTTCCCGGACGCCCTCAACGCGGTCGAATGCGCGGTGGAGCTCCAGACGTCCCTCCACGAGCGCAACGCCCGCGAAGGGCATCGACCCCTCCGCCTGCGGGTGGGGCTGCACCTCGGGGACGTGGAGCGACGGGGCAGCGACATCCTAGGCGATGCTGTCAACCTCGCCTCCCGCGTGGAGGCGTTGGCGGACCCCGGGGGGATCTGCCTTTCGGAGCACGTGACGGCGCAGGTCCGCAACAAGCTACCGTACCGCTTCGAAGCCCTCGGCCCAAGGAGCCTGAAGGGCATCCACGAACCGGTGGGGATCTACCGGGTCGCGTTGCCTTGGACCGTCGGCGCGCCCGGGCCGAGCCCGGCCGGCCCGCCCCGGATCGCCGTGCTGCCCTTCGCGAACATCAGCCCGGATCCGAAGGACGAGTACTTCGCCGACGGGCTCACGGAGGAACTGATCACCGTGCTCTCCCGGCTCCATGGCCTTCGGGTCATCGCCCGGACGTCGGTGAGCTCGTACAAGACCGCCCCCAAGCCGATCCGCCAGATCGGTTCGGAGCTCGGGGTCGGCGCGATCCTCGAAGGGAGCGTGCGGCGTGCCGGTGACCGTCTCCGGATCACCCTCCAGCTGATCGACGTCGCCTCCGAGGAGCATCGCTGGGCCGAGTCGTACGACCGAAACCTGAGCGACGTGTTCGAGATCCAGGCCGACATCGCCGAGCGGACCGCCCGGGCCCTGCAGGTCGAGCTGCTCGGGTCCGAAAGGGCCGCCGTGCGGAAGCCCCCGGTCCGGGACGTCGGCGCCTACGAGCTCTATCTCCGGGGTATCGCGGGCTTCCAGCGGGTGGCGGACGAAGGCTGGCCGCGGGAGGGCACGGAGGGGGTAGCCCGGAGCTTCGAGGCCTCGATCGCGAAGGACCCCAGCTCTGCGTCGGCCCGGGCGTACCTCGCCAACCTCTACATCGCGGCGATGGGGGAGTGCCTTCCCAAGTCGGAGGTGGCGGGGAAGATCAAGGACCTCATGGACGAGGCCCTCCGTCTGGAACCGGACGCGCCCGAGGTCCGGACCGCCCGGGGGAACTACGCGCTCCAGATCGAGCGGGACTGGAGCCGCGCGGAGAA
>JASHYQ010000216.1 GCA_030042955.1 Thermoplasmata archaeon | reverse complement strand
CTTCATGCCCTGTACTACGCGTTGTCCGGTGAGAAGGAGAAGGCGCGAGCCCTTCTAAAGCGGGAAGAAACGTTGCCGCAGTTCGGCCAAACATCCACTTCCATCGCCCAAATCTACGCCGAGCTAGGCGATCTCGACGAGTGTTTTGGCTGGCTGGACAAGGCGTTCTTGGCTCACAATCTCCCGATCGCTGGCTTTCGGCTTAGCCCGAGACTCGAGCACGTCCGGAGCGACCCTAGATTCCAACCATTATTGAAGAGGATGAACCTCGCGTAGTCGCCTGCGGATTGACCCCGCCCGGACAGCACAACCTATTGCTCCCGGAACGGCCGGCAGGGCGATATCTCAGCGACAAATGGTAATCAACTGACGGACCATGAGATTTAGCCCCGAGCGGATTCGAACCGCTGTCGCCGGCTCCAAAGGCCAGCATGCTTGGCCACTACACCACGGGGCTGCAGCGAGGACTGGCAGCCTGATGCTATAGACCTGGCGGCGCCCGGTTGCGATATTACGGGGCCGGTCGTAGACCTCCTGTGCGGCGGACCAAGATCCTCGCGACCGTCGGCCCCTCCACGGACGTGCCCGGCCGCCTCGTGGCATTGATCAAAGCCGGCGCCGACGCCCTCCGGCTCAACTTCTCCCACGGGAGCGACGACGACCATCGAGCGTCGCTCGAGCGGATGCACCAGGCTGCCCGGCAGGCCGGTCGGGAGGTGGCGATCGTCGCGGACGTTCCGGGACCGAAGATGCGGATCCGTACCCTTGCGGCCGGAGAGCTGCACCTCCGAACCGCCCAACGCTGGACGTTCGATACGGACCCCGGCCCCGGCGACGAGCGCCGGGTGGGTCTCGAGGTCCCTTCGTTCAGGTCCCTCGCCAAGGTGCACGACCCGATCCTCCTGGGCGACGGGAGCGTCGAGCTGGTCGTGACCGGGGTCCACCCCTCGGCCGTCGAGGCCCGGGTCGTGAACGGCGGGATCGTGCGGTCCCAGGCGGGCGTCTACTTTCCCCGGGCGCGCGTGCACACCGCAGCATTCGACAGCTCCGACCGCAAGGCCGCCGAGGTCGCCTTAGAGGGGGGCGTCGATTACCTCGCCCTCTCCTTCGTGCGGGACTCGGTCGACATGGTCGCCGCGCGCCGATGGCTCGACCGTCGCCCCGGGGGGTCGAGCGTCGGCCTCATCGCGAAGATCGAGCGGGCGGAGGCCCTAGCGGCGATCGACGGTATCCTGACCGACTCGGACGGGATCATGGTGGCTCGTGGGGACCTCGGGATTGAGGTTCCCTTAGAACGCCTCGCCGTCGAGCAGAAGCGGCTGATCCACCTCGCGAACGCGCGGGGACGGTTCGTCATCGTCGCCACGCAGATGCTGCTGAGCATGGTGGATAGCCCCCGACCGACCCGGGCCGAGGCGACCGACGTCGCGAACGCCGTGCTCGACGGGACCGACGCCGTCATGTTGAGCGAAGAGAGCGCGGTCGGCCACTATCCGGTCGAGGCGGTCCAATGGCTCGACCGCATCACGGCGACCACCGAGGTCACCTTCTCGCCCCGGTCGACCCGCGAGCGGATCCGGACGGCCCAGGCGGGACAGCCCGTCTCGATGCAACAGTCGGTGGCGTCGGCGGCGGTAAACCTCGCCGAGTCGGTGGGCGCCCGCGCGATCGTCACGCCCACGCACTCCGGTCGCACGGCGCGGTTGGTCGCCAGCCTTCGCCCGTCGTGCCCGGTCGTAGCCTTCTCTCGGCTCGCGGAGACGCGTCGCCATCTCGCGCTCGTCCGGGGCGTCCAGGCCTACCCCTCGGTGACCCACGCCCGACTCCCGGACCTTCGACGGCAGGCGGTCGAGATCGTCGAGGCCCTCCATATTCCCGGGCCCGGGCCGGTGGTGTTGACCGCCGGGTTCCCGGTCGAGGGCCGCCCGACCAACCTCGTCACTCTGGTCGAGGACGGCGAGGTCGGTCGTTAAGCGTTCGGGAGAGCGTTGGTCCGGGGCCGGGTCGACCTACCCGGACGGGCGTTGCCGGTCGCTCTACATCGCCCCCGGGGGGGGCCCCCCAGGGGGCGGGGGTGAGGGCGGATACGGCATCCCGGTGGGGGGAGGCGAGGCGGGCGGGCTGGCGGGTCGCGCCTTCCTTCGGCGGGTCGCCAGCACCGCTACCGCGGCGACTACTACGATGACGACCACGAGCGCGAGCCACGCCCAGACCGGCAACCCCCCGACCGAGGAGCCCAAGCCCGAGCTGCTGCTGCTCGAGGAGACGGAGACGGAGAGGGATTCGTGGACCGCCCCGCCGCCCGAGTCGTTCACCCAGAGCTCGACCGTATAGGTTCCCGCCGAGGAATAGGAGTGCGTCGGAGCCGCGAGCGCGCTGGAACCCCCGTCCCCGAACTCCCACCCGTAGGTGTACGGTCCTGTCCCGCCCGATACGCCGGACGCAAAGGTCACCGTGACCCCCGTGCTCGGCGAGCTGGGACTGGCCGTGGGTGCGGCGGAAAGAGGGGGGTTCACGGCGACGGTGACCGATTTCGTCACGGTCGTGCCCTCGGAGTCCTTGATCGTTACGTCCGCCGTCAGGGGGCCCACCAAGGTCGGGGTGTATACGTACGTGGGGCCATATCCCGTGGAACTGCCGACCGACCAGGTGTAGTTGTACGGGGAGACCCCGCCGGACCCGGCCGCCGTGAACTTGACCGAGTGGCCCAGGTCCACGCCCGTGGAGGGGAGGGCGCTGATCGTGCCACTCAAGGGTACGATGACGTCCACGCTCACGCTGCGGTTCACCTCCGTCCCCGTCGCGTCGGTGACGGTGACGTTCCCCCACTGGGTGCCGGCATGGGCGAACGCGTGCGCGACCGAGTCGCCCCAGCCGACCGTGCCGTCGGAGAAGTGCCAGGTGTAGTTGTAGGCCGGCGTACCGCCGGTCGGCGTGGCGCTAAAGGTCGTGGCCGTGCCCGTGGGCACGGTGGTCGGCGTCGCGCTGGCGGCGACGGTGAAGGTCGTCACCGTGATGGTGACCGTGGAGTAGTTCGACACCCCGTAGCTATCGTACCCTTCCAGCTTCGCCGTGTAGACGCCGGCCTTGGTATACGTAGTCGTGATGTTCTCTCCGGGCGCGCTGACCCCGTCCCCGAGGGTCCACGTCCCGTAGCAGCTCCCGTAGTAGAAGTCGTCGTCGCAGCTGCCGCCGGTAACGTTGGCAAACAGGTTCACGGTGGCGTTCGTCTCCACCGTAAGGGGCGAGGCGCTCGCGTTCGTGATGAGCCCGGGCTCGAAGACCCAGGTGAGGTTGTTGGCCGTCACCAGGCTGCTGTTCACCCCTCCCACCATAATGGGGGGGTACGTGTAGAAAGGAGTCGAGGCGACCGGAGCGAAGGTCTGGTCCCAACCCGGCTGAGCGAAGCTGATGATCTGGCCCCACCCGCTGCCGTCGAACGCGTAGAAGTCGCCCGAGAGTCCGAGCGTGGAGGAGTTCTCGCCCCCGTAGAGGAACACGTCTCCATAGTAAGGGTCGTAGAAGAGGGACATGCCGAACTCTGCCTCGTTGGGGTAGACGTCGTAGTAAACGGCGGAGGAGACCGAGATATCCGTCCAGCTGTAGGTCGCGGGGTCGTACTCCCACGTGTCGTTGAACGAGTCGGTCCCGCCGGTCCCTCCGGCCGGGCTGTAGCCCCCGTACAGGTAGTCGTAGCCCGTGACCGGGTCGGCCACAAACGAGGTGTACTCACGCCCTGGGGGACCCGACAGCGACGGAATGTACCACCAGCACGAGTCCCCGGTCGTCGGGCATACCCCCGGGAACACCGAGAAGTAGAAGGTGTAGGCGTTCATGTCCGTGCAGGCTGAATTCGAGCACCCGCCGAACAGCACCACGCCGTTGGTGCCGTTGGCAGCCATCGCGGGCGCGTAGAGCCCCGTCCCGAGAAACAGAGCCGTCGAGGTAAGATTGTACCATGCGTCCCCGTATTCCTCCCACGTGTCGCCCAGGGGGCAGATGTGGACCCCGCAGCCTCCCGTGAGGATGACCCCACCGATCGCGTAGTCGAAGGACATGGCGCCGAAGTACCGCGCAGGCGGAGCGAGGCCTGCGGAGTCGTTGATCCATTCCCCTTCGCTGTACAGCCAGGTCTGGTTTTCAATCAAGCCGGAGGAGGTCTCCCCTCCAAAGAAGACCACGTCGCCGCTGTTCGCATCATACGCCAGCGCTTCGCCCGTCACGAGGGGCGGGTTGACCCCGGCCAAGGGCGAAGTGCTCTGGAAGCCGAACGGCTTCGAGTAGACCGCCGGGACCGGTGTCCGGGGCTCGGCGGCGCACGTCGCGGAGTCTGCCGACATCAACGAGCAGTGGGCGGGAGCGAGCCCGTTGGGGCCTGTCCCGGCGGCGAGAGAGGCGACGGCCGCGGTGAGGGCGCCCCCGGGCGACCTCTCGGGGGTTGGATGCACCGGGGGCGGACCGGCGAGGGAGGCGACCCGGCCGACCCCGGCGACGCCGGCAGCCCGAGGGGTCCCAGGCAGTCCCGAGTGGCCGACCGCGGCCGCCGGGCCGGCAGGAAGGACAGCCGCCGGAACGTGCGAGGTACTTTGGGGGGTCGCAGGCACCGTCGCGAGGGCCGCCAACGATGCGAACGTCAAAATCACGACGAGGGTCGCGCACTGGGCCACCAAGCGGCCGGGGGTCCGGGGGTCGTGCATCGGGTCCGAGTGTTTGCGGAAGTATAGGAATGTGTCGTTCGGCACGACGGCCGTCCAGCTGGCCGGCCGAAAATCCCCGGCCCCACCCGCGAGCGCTCACCCCGACTCGACCTCGCGGCGGGGGGCCTCCCCCGGGGACCTCTCGCCCTGGGGATGTCCCCGCACGAGGAGCAGCAGCGGGAGAGGAATCACCGCGAAGGCCCCCGCGAGGACCCACGCCGTGGCGTAACTGGAGTACGTAGCCACGAACGCGAACGCGACGGCGAGACCGCTGCCCCCGAAGATGTTGATGGCATTGAGGAGGGCAAGGGCCAGCGCCAGCCCTTCGCCTCCGGTTTCAGGGAGGTACGTCGGGAGGAGGTAGAGCACGGCCCAGATGATCCCGTCGAAGATGCCGAGGAGGGCGAACAGGACGACCAGGCCGAGGAGGGGAGTGAACGGGATGAGGAGAATCGCCACCCCGGAGAGCAGGCCGAACACGACCAGGATCCACCGCATGTCCCCCGGACGCTCGGCCAGCCAACCCCCGAGAGGTCCCGCCGGGATCTCGAAGGCGATCATGAGCGTGGGAAGACCGGCGGCGAGAGCCACGCTCCATCCCGGATGCACAGCGTGAGAGTACTGGACGAAGTACTGGGCCGCCACATAGAAGGCCGACCAGAGACCGATGAACGAGAGCGCCAGGGCCCAGAGTGCCCGGGAGCGAAGGATGGGTCGGCTCGCCGCCAAGAGCGCCGCCGGACCCCTCGCGGGCAGGGGGGGGTCCGTTCGAGGCAAGATGAAAGGGGAGACTCCGCCGGCCGCGAGGAGTCCGACGCCTCCGACCGCGAGCGCGGCCGCCCAGCCGTACTCCGTCCCGATGAGGGCACCCGCGAACAGCCCAACGCCGGACCCGAGGCTGAAGCCGGAATTGTAGAGACCGATGATCGGCCCGCGCGTCCCGGTCGGGTAGTACGACGCGACGAGTCCGAGGGCCGGGGCGAAGAAGAAGGCCGCTCCCGCCCCCGCACCGAACCGGAGCGCCGCGAGCACGATCCAGTTGGGAGAGAACGCCGACGCCAGACCAAACACGCCCATCAGCATCAGCGCCCAAATGGACACGGTCCGGTTGCCCCAGCGGAGCGCCGCCAATCCGGCCGGGACCTGGAAGATCCCCGCTCCCGCGAGGAACGCCCCGAGTACGATCCCCAGCTCGGGGGTCGTGGCCGAGAGCGCGCTCCCGATCAACGGCAGGACCGCGCCGATATTGTACCAATTGAACGCGTAGACCGCCCGCGCCAGAAAGAGGGTCGTGGACGCGTTGCGACGGTCCCTGGGGTCGAGCTCCGTCAGCCCCTCTCCCGGGACACGAGCCCGTGCGTTTCGAAATACCGAAGGAACCCCGCCGCGGCCAGCTCGTAGCCTGAAACGAGCGATTCCCGGTTCAACTCCTCCGGCCGAGTCCCTTCCCGGGCCATCGAAACCTCGTCGTGCTCCCGCAGTCGCGCGGTGATGAGGTCCACGTCCGCCCGCTCCCGGGCCGCGGCGAGCGCGACGTCCCGCCACTCCTCGACGATCCCCCGGTACCGGGCCAGGTCGCGGGCGCCGTCCGGGCTCGGTCCGAAGTGGCTGAAGAGGACCAGGCGGGGGTCGCGGCGGCGCATCTCCTCGACGCTGGAGAACAGCAGTTCCAAGTCGAGGTCGGGAGGCGGGACCGCAGGCCGAAGGTGCGCGGAGCGCTCGAGCCGGACTCCCGCGCTGTCGCCGGTGAACACCGCCCGGATCCGGTCGTCGTAGAAGGAGAGGTGGTGCCGGGCGTGACCGGGGGTCAGGATCACTTCGAGCGTCCCGCTCTTGAGCGGAAACCGCTCGCCCCCGCGGAGCGCGACCATCCGGTCGGCGGGCGTCGGCACGATCGGGCCCCACAGGGGGTCGGCGGCGGGGCCCCACGCCCGGCGGGCGCTCGCGATGAGCCGCGACGGGTCGACCAGGTGCGGCGCGCCGACCTCGTGCGCGAGGAACGTCGCGTTCGGCAGGGCGTCGGCGAGGGCGCCGACTCCGCCCGCGTGGTCGAGGTGGATATGGGTGACGAAGACGTGGCGGATTTCGGCTGGCGCAACCCCGGCCTCCGCGATCCCCGCGAGCAGGGCCGCATGGCACGTGGTGGGGCCGGTCTCCACGAGCGCCCACCCGTCGGGCTCGGGGAGCAGGTACGCCGCGACCAGACCTTCGGTATCCCGGAAATCCAGGTCGAGGAGCTTCCGACCCTCACCTAGATCGCGGACCTCGGGACGCGCCATCGCCTCACCGAACCAGCAGCGGGGTACCGTAGGAGAGCGAGGCGATGGTCACGAGGGCCAGCGCTCCGGCCGTGCAGATGGCTCCCGCCCACGCCCCTTTGTTCCAGGCGAAGACCTTGGCTCCGTCAAGGATGCCGAACGGAATCAGGTTGAACGCCCCGAACCAGGCGTTGAAGTAGGCGAGGATGAGGAGAGGGGCGAAGAGGCTCGAGCCAATCGAGTACATCCCGACCGCGGCCGCGTAGAAGATCGCCGCGAACCCGATGTTCGAGACCGGCCCCGCGAGACTGGTTCGTCCCCACTCGCGGCGGTCGGACATCCCGCTCACGACGGTCGCCCCCGGGGCGGCGAAGAGGAAGCCCACCACGAACGCGATCAGCAGCGAGAAGAGCAGCATGATCGGGGCGTAGCGGAACTCCGCCCAGGCTCCCATCCGCTGCGCCGCCACCTTGTGCGCCATCTCGTGCGCGACGAACGCCGTCAGCGCGGCCAACGCGGAGACGACCACGACGCTCGCGGTGATGGCCGAGTACCCGAGGCTCCGGTCGAGGAGGGAGCCGTATCCAAGGATGAGGGTGAAGTCGACGGTCAGTACAAGGAAGGCGACCCCGAGCTGCATCAGCTCGGTAGAGGAGGTCGTGATGCGGGTCGCGAGAGGGGCGCCCGTGGTAGTGGAGTACCGGACCTGGTAAGGGTAGGGCCGATACGGTGGAGCCTGTGTCATGTTCCCGCCGCGATGCGGGGCCACCGGAGCACCGGCATCGGAGACCCCCACTCGTTCCCCTCGATCAGGTGCCGAACGAGGTCGATTCCGTCGGCGAGGCGCGGTCCGGGCCGGCTGAAGTAAGCTTCGTCCGCCAGGAAGACCCCGCGGGGCGGTTCCCCGAGCTCCACGAGCGCGCGCCGGACCTCGGGACGGGCCAGCTCCCGGCGGGTCCGCTCGACCGAGAAGCTACAGGGTGAGAGGATCACAAGGTCCGGTTCCTCCGCGGCGATCGCCTCCCAGGAGGTCCGCGCACCGAGCTCACCGGCCTGGGGGCCGACCGGCTCGCCCCCGGCCGCCCGGAGCATCTCGGGGACCCAGAGGCCGGCGAGGATGGGCGGGTCGAGCCATTCGACCACCGCGACCCGGGGGGTGGAACCGCCTCGCCGCGTGGGCTGCGAACGAGCTCGCAGGGTCCGGGCGAGGGCGCTGCCTGGGTCCGGATCCCTGAGCGCGCGAGCCACGGTTTCCACGGAGGCCCAGACCTCCTCCAGACCCCGGGGAGTCAGGGAGATGATCTTCGGACGCACACCGGCCCGGGAACACGCCTCCTCCACCTCAGGACCGGTGACCGAGCAGACGCCGCAGAGGTCCTGGGTCAGGAGCACGTCCGGGCGGAGTCGAGCGATCTCGGGGATGTCGAGTACGTAGAGGCTCTCTCCCCTCGCCCTCGTCGCGGTCACTCGCGCGTCGATGGCCCTCGAGGGGGCGTCCGCATCCCAGGTGCGGGGGCGCATGACCACCGGCCGGCTCAGGACGGCTGCGGGAAAGTCGCATTCTGCGCTCCGCCCCACCAAGTCGTCCCCGTGACCGAGGGCGAAGACGATTTCGGTGGCGCTTGGAAGAACGGAGACGACACGCATCGAGTCACCGGGTTCGCACGACGCGGCGTAGGCCTACTTACGTTTGCGGGGGGCCCGTGTTCTTGCCTTGCTCCGTTTGCGTTTGGCCACCTTCGCTCGAGGGGTCGGCGCGCGCGCACGGGTCGCCGCCCTCAGGCTGGGCGTGGCAGGCCGCACGGTGGGAGTGGTGGGGATCGGGGCGGCCCCCGTTCCTTCCGCGGCGGGTTTCGGCGGTACCGGGAGGCCGAGGTGCTGGCAGAGGGCGGCTTCGCGCTCGTACGGCAGGCCCAGGGTGCGCGCCTCGGCGCGCTCCCGGGCTCCCTCGCCCTTCTCCCCCGTGCGCTCGAGGGCGACGCCGTGCAGGAACCGAAGCTGGGCGTCCTCCGGCGTTCCCGCGAGCAGCGCCTCGATCTCGATCCGGGCTCCGGCCCAGTCGCCGAGGTCGACGAGCGCGGCGACCAGATGCGCACGCACCTCGAGCCGAGCCTGGTCCTCCGCGAGCAGCGCGCGATACATCTCGATCTCGTCGTGCGGGCGGTCCCGTGCTCCCAGCGTCGCCGCTTTGCCGAGCCGGGCGTCCACGTCGTCGGGACGGACCGCGAGGACCTCGTCGAAGGTGCGCTCGGCGTCCGCGATCAACCCGAGCGCGAGCAGGGCGCGGCCGATCCCCGTCTTCGCCGGGAGGAACTCCGGCTTCAGGCTCGCGGCCTGGCGGTAGAATCGGAGGGCGAGAGCCGGCACGCCCCAGTCGAGCCAAGTGCGGGCCCGGCCCATGATGTTGTCGAGCTGCTGGGCACTCGGAAGGAGGCGACGGGCGGCGGCGCCCGGGGGCTTCGGTTCCTCCCCGAGGAAGGTACCTAGGCCCAGCTGGCGCGCCAGCTCGTGGAACTGGTTCCCTTCCACCACCGTCCCGCCCCGTCGGGCGACCTCCGCGGAGATTGCCAGGGGCAGGCGACCGGGGGTGAGGACGACCAGATGGACGGGCAGCTCGTCGCCGTCCCCGAAGAGTCGGCGTACGCTCTCGAACGAGACCTGGTTCGGGTCCTCGAAGAACGCATAGAGGAATCCGTCGCCGGTCCGGAGCGCGAGCCCTTCGGGGATCGGCTTCGCGGCATCGAGCCGTTGCCCCATCGCTTCGACGAGGGCGCTCGCGAGCTCGACGAACGCGCTCGAGGCCATCGGTGCTGGACCGGCCTCTCCACTTAATATCCGTACCATGGACCCGCAAGGCCCGGCGTTCGGGTGGCGGCTCGCCCCTGGACCGTCCGGCCAGGTCCTCGCCGGGCCTCTTAAATAGGGCGGACGCCCCGGACGGTGCGTGAACCTCGACCGGCTCTACGCTTACCTCCCGGCGCTCGAAACCGAGCTCCGGGCGAACTATGCGACGGCTCGCCGGGAAGCTCCGAAGACCGTCCGACCGTACGTCGAAACGAACCGCGAGTTCACGCTGCGCGGGGGGAAACGCTTCCGTGCGATCCTCGTACTTGCGGGGTACCACATCGCCACAGGCCGGAGCCCCCGACCCGTCCTCCCCGCGGCGGCCGCGCTCGAGCACTTTCAGAGCTGGATGCTCATCCACGACGACATCATCGACCACTCGGAACAGCGGCGCGGAGGCCCGACGGTCCACCGGGAGATGGCGGACGCCCACCAGGCCGCGGGTCAGGAAGGTTCGAGCGAGGAGTACGGCGTGGGGATCGGCATCACCCTCGGCGACCTCGAGGAACCGCAGACGGTCCAGGCGCTCCTGACCACAAGGGTCCCTCTGGCCGCCCGACTCGCGGCGCTTCAGGAGTACGTTCGGATGACCCGATTGACCGCCTACGGCCAGCTCCTCGATATCCGCAACGGGACCTGGCCGCCGGCGCAGGTGACGGAGCAGGATGTTCTGGACGTCCACCGGTTGAAGTCGGCGGTCTACACAGTCGTCTCTCCCCTTCGGATCGGGTCGCTCCTCGGCGGCAGTCCCGCCGGCCGTCTCGCCGACCTCGAGGCCGTCGGGACCGACATCGGGGTCGCCTTCCAGCTGCGGGACGATGTGCTCGGCGCCGGGTTCGACGCCGAGGAGTCGGGAAAGAGCTCCAACGACCTCATCGAAGGGAAACGGACCCTTCTGGTCGTCCATGCCTGGCAGCACGGGAGCGCCGCGGACCGAGCTCGGCTGGAGCGGGTCCTCGGAAATCCCAACGCGACCCCTGAGGACGTCACCCGCGCCCGCGACGTCGTGCGCGCGACCGGTAGCCTCGACTACTCGGAGGCCCGGATCGCGGCCCTCACGGCCCGAGCGCTCCGGCGGCTCGACGCGAGCCGGACCATCCCGACGCGCGGGAAACCCCTCCTCCACGAGGTGGCGGACCGACTGGTCCACCGTCGGTCCTAGCGACGGGTCTACCCGGACGGCGTGTCGGACGGTTGGGCGAGGCCCTGGGCCTGGAGCGCTTGGGTCAGCTCCTGCTGCATCGAAGTGTACCGCTCCTTGAGGTGGTTCTCCTGGCGCTCGACCGCCTTCAGGCGCACCTCGAACGTCTCCTTCTCCTCAGTCAGCAGCTCCTCGACCTCCTTCTTGTTCTTCGCCTTGACCAGGAGGCCGCCGACCGGCCGGTAGACGACTGAGTCCTCCGAGATCCCCTTGAGCTCCTCGAGCGTATGCCCGATCTCCCGGACCCTTAGGTCGATCTGGAGGCGCTGCTGCTGGACCGCCCCGAGCTCCTGCTGGAGCCGTTGGAACTGCTTGATGTCGTTCTGAATCTTCGGCGGGATTGCCACGAGGCCGCCGACCGCCGGCGGAACATAACGCCTTCGCACGCCTCGTTACACCGGTCCAGGCCGGGCGCGGGGCACGGTAGCGAGCGCGAGATGGACCCACCCGAGATACGTGTTCAGCGCTGCCCGCACCGAGCCGGTGTCCCGCGCGCGGATCTCGATCTCGACACAGGTGGGGGTGGAGCGATGGAGCTCGGCGTGCGCCCGCGGTACCTCCCGCGCGACCTCGGGCAGCAGCGTCCGTTCGAGCCAGCCTGCCAGTTCCTCGGTCGGCGTGCGAACAGAGATCGTCATCGACCAGGGGAGCTCGGGGTCGCTCATCCGGCCAGCGTCCGCTCGAGGAGGGCGACGACCCGGTCGGTCTTCTCGGCCGCCGCGGCCACGTAGCTCGACGGGTCCAGGAGCCGTTCGACCTCGACCGGGTCGAGGTGCCGCCGCACCTCGGGGTCGGCCTTCGCCCGCTCGGCAAGCGACGGACCTTCCCCGGGGTTGCGGGTGAGGCGCCGGAGCAGCTCGTGGGCGTCGGCCCGAGCGAGGCCCTTCGCCGTCAGGGCGAGCATGAGGTTCTCGGTCATGGCCCCTCCGGCGGAGCGCGCGATCTCCTCCGCCATCCGGTCCGGGTCCACCCGGAGCCCGGAGAACACCTCGGCGAGCTTGGTGAGGATGTCGTCCGTGAGCAGGATCGCATGCGGTAGGACGACGCGCTCGTTCGCCGAGTTGGCGAGGTCCCGCTCGTGCCACTGGACCATGTTCTCGAGCGGCGGAAGCGCGAACGCGCGGACCAGCCGGGCGAGGCTGGTCACGTTCTCCGACATCATCGGGTTCCGCTTCTGAGCCATGGTCGAGCTGCCGACCTGTCGGGCCTCGTCGAACGGTTCCGCGACCTCGGCGATTTCGGTGCGTTGGAGGTTGCGCACCTCCGTGGAGAGGCGCTCGGCGGTGCTGGCGACCAGCGCTAGCCAGTTCGTGAACTCGGCGATCCGGTCCCGCCCGACGATCTGCGTCGGCGCTTCGTCCGCGGAAAGCCCGAGCCGCCGCATCACCCCGGCCTCGACCTCCGCCGCCTTCGGTCCGAACCCTGCCCCCGTCCCGACGGCGCCCGCCATCTTCCCGACCGCGAGGCGCGGGAGCAGCTCGTCCAGCCGGGTCCGGTGCCGCACGACCTCGGCGGCCGCGACGGCCATCTTGTAGCCGAACGAGATCGGGACGCCGTGCTGCCCGTGCGTGCGTCCGACCTCGGGAGTCGCGCGGTGCGCGCGCGCGAGCTCGAGGAGCGCCCGGGCCAAGGTCGCGAGGTCCTCCCGCAGCACCCGCGCGCTTTCCTGGAGCTCCATCGCGAGCGCCGAATCCGTGATGTCCGCGCTCGTCGAGCCGTAGTGAACCCATCGGCCGCCCTCCCCGGAGACCTCGGCGAGGGCGCGCGCCATGGCCATGACGTCGTGCTTGAGCGTCCGCTCGAGCTCGTCGACGCGCTCCAGTCGGACCTTGCCCGCGGCCACCGCCGCCTCGACCTCGCGCGCGGCGGGGGCAGGGATCATCCCGAGCTCCGCCTCGGTCGCCGCAAGCGCGGCCTCGACGCGAAGCGCCCGGCCCAGCCGGGCCTCGCGCGAGAAGAGGGCTCGGACCTGCGTCCGTCCGTACCGGAATTCGAGCGGGCAGAACAGCGAGCCGGGGTCGCTCGTCACGACGGGGAACCCGGGGCCGCGAATATAGTCCTTTGCCGAGGCAGGAGCGGAGCGGTGGCCTTATGGGTCGGGCATGCGTCTCCGAAGCAATCGGGCGACTCCGCTCCCGAATTGGAGCGCCTTCTTGGGCCGGTCGGCGATCTCCGGAGGGAGGCCCCGACGCCTCGCCCAGGCGCGAAACAGCGCCTTGGGGGGGTCCCCCGCGAGGCGGTCTGAGGCGGGGACCGACCGAGCCGCAGCGACAAATTCGGGGTCGAGGTACGGGGCGCACACCATCCGTCCGAGGTGTCGCCCGATCTGCTGCTCCCTCGGCCAGGCATGTGCCAGGAGGGCGGCGAGGTCCGCCTCGGCTCGTTGGGCCGCCGCGCCCGGAGCCAGAGAGCGGTAGTGCGCATAGCCAAAGAACAGCTCGTCCGCGCCCTGTCCGCAGACGAGCGGGCCCGGAGGGGCCCGTTCGGCCGCCAACGAGAATGCCGTCTCAATCGACCGCTCCGTGGGGGAAAGCGGTCCGACCCACTCGACGAGCTCTCGCGCACGCCGCCGAACCTCCTCGGGGGAGGCGCAAGACGGAGTCCAGGGGAGCCCGAGCTCCTTCGCCCGTTCCGTCGCCGCGGCCACATCTAGACTACCCTCGAGGCCGAAGGTCGCGAGCTTCGTCCCGGGCCGGTGCCGCAGCTCCCACGCCAGTAGCCCCGAATCGACCCCCCCGGAGAACAGGACCACCACCGGCTCGCGGTCGGGGAGCCGGGCCAGGGCATGCTCGAACGGGAGGTCCAGGTGAGTGAACCACCCCCCCCAGCTCTCGGCCCGAATCTCCATGGTCGCGCGCCGCGACCGGGCACGCGGCGATGCCCCCATAAGGGCTGGCCGGGTAGCCGGGCGAATGGCGCCCGGTCCTTCCGAACCCCCGTCACGACCTGCCCGCGCGCTGTTCGTCGACCGGGACGGCACCCTGAACCCCGACCTCCACTATCTCCGTGAGGCCGAGCGCGTCGAGCTCTATCGCGGCGTCGGGGATGCGCTCTCGCTCGCGCACGACCACGGGTACCAGGTGGTCTGCGTCACGAACCAGTCGGGGATCGAGCGAGGGTTTTACACCGCCGCCGACGTCGACGCGATCCACGCGCGGCTCAACGAGCTCCTCCGACCGTACCGGGCGCACATCGACGCGTTCTACTACTGCCCGCACGCGCCCGAGACGGGGTGCGACTGCCGAAAGCCGGGGACCGCGCTGTTCGAGCGGGCGGCCCACGACCACCGCCTGGAGTTCGCGACGAGCGCGATCGTCGGGGACCGCACCCTCGATGTCGAGGCCGGGAAGAAGCTCGGCCTGTTGACGGCCCTCGTGGTTCCGCCCGGCCACGAGGAGTCGGTGCAGGCCGAGGTCGCCCGGGCCGGGGTCCGTCCCTCCATCGAGGCCAGCCGGTTCTCCCTGGCGGTCCTCCGGGTCCTCGCCCGAGGCTGAAGGCCGCTCCGGGGACCGTCGGGAAGGGTTAAGCGCCGCATCCGCTCGGGCCCGCGGTTCGCCGTGGTGCTTCCGTTACTCCCGGCGGTCATCGCCGCGCTGGTCACGATCGGTCTCGCGGTCGGGGCGGTCGTCGCGCGGGCGCTCACGCCCGCCGCGGGTGCGGTGGCGGCCGCCTTCGGGATCGTCATCGTCGTCACGGCTGGCTATCCGTTCCTCGCCCTGCTCATCCTCTTCGTCGTGGCGAGCGTGCTCGCCACCCAGTACCGGATCGAGGACAAGAGGCAGAAGCACCTTCAGGAAGGGGCCGCGGGGGAGCGAGGGGTCTCCAACGTGCTCGCCCACATCCTGGTCCCGACGGGCCTCGCGGTCTCGGTCTTCGCCTCGCCGTCGTTCTTGTCCGTCGGGACCGTCCTGTATGCGAGCGCCCTCGCCTTCGGGGCGGCGGACACCTTCGCGAGCGAGCTCGGGGTCCTTTCTGGTAGGGCCCGGAGCATCCTCACGCTCCGGCCGGTGCCCCCGGGAACGAACGGGGGCGTCTCCTTCCAGGGCCATGTCTGGGGGTTCGTCGGAGCGCTGACCACGGGCCTCATCAGTGCCGCCCTGTTCTGGGCCTTCGCCACCCCGACCGTCCCGGCCCTCGCCTTGGTCGCCATCGCGACCGCCGCCGGTTTCCTCGCCTGTCAGGTCGACTCTGTCCTGGGGGAGACGCTCGAGAACCGCGGATACCTCACCAAGGGGAGCACGAACCTGCTCGCGATGCTCGCCTCCGTGGGCCTCGCGTCGCTTTTCCTCCTAGTCGGTGGGTGGATCCGGTGACGCGCCCGCGGACCCCACGGGGCAGCGTCGTCCTCCTCTCGGGAGGCATGGACTCCGCCACGTGCCTGGCGCTGGCCGTCCAGGACGGACGGCCGGTCCACGCGCTCACGGTCGACTACGGCCAGCGGCACGCTCGGGAGCTCCGGTCGGCCCGAGCGCTCGCTCGTCACTACCGAGTCGGTCGCCACATCGTGCTGACGCTGCCGCTCGGTCCGCTGCTGGTCTCCACGCTCACGCGCCCGGGGAGCCGCCTGCCCCGTGGTCGGGACCGGGGTAGGTCGATCCCCCCGACGTACGTCCCGGCGCGCAACACGATCCTCCTCTCCCTCGCCCTGGGCTACGCCGAGAGCACCCACCTTGGGTCGATCTACCTCGGCGCCAACGCGATCGACTACTCCGGATACCCGGATTGCCGCGCCGAGTTCTTGCGCGCGTTCGAGCACGTCGCCCAACTCGGAACACGGCGCGGCGTCGAGACCGGCCGCGGGATCGAGGTGCGCGCGCCGCTCCTGCGGCTCTCCAAGGAAGCGATCGTCCAGCTGGGGGAACGCCTCCGCGTGCCCTGGGAGCTCACGTGGAGCTGCTACGCCGGGGGGAAGCTCCCGTGCGGGCGATGCGATTCCTGCCGGCTGCGTGCCCTCGGGTTCGATGCCGCGGGAGTCCCGGACCCCTTGGTGCGTCGCCCGGCCCGGTCCGGCGCCTGGGCCTAGCGGGCGTCGTCACATCGATTCGAGCCGCGTGACCCCGAGGAGGTCCAGAGCATTGCCGAGCGTCTGTCGGACGGCCGCGACGAGCGCGACCCGGCTCGCCTTCTCGTCCCCGGAGCGGAGCACGGGGACCGCGTGGTAGAACCGGTTGAACCGCTCGGCGAGGTCGTGGGCGTAGCCCGCGAGCGAGTGGACATGAGCTCGGTGAGCCGACTGCTCGACGACGCGAGGGAATCGGGCGATCAGGCGGACGAGGGCCGCCTCATCCGGCTCAGTGAGCCGGTCGGCCTCGAACGAGTAGGGGGGCTCCCCCGCCTCGGGCTTGCGGAGGACGCTCGAGGCGCGGGCGTACGAGTACTGGCAGAACGGGCCGCTCCTCCCCTCGAAGGAGAGGGCGTCCTCCCACCGGAAGACGACGGGCTTCTCTGGGGCGACGCGGACAATGTGGTACCGGACGGCGCCCGTCGCCACCGCCTCGGCGATGTGCTCCACCTCCTCGGGCGCGAGTCCCTCGCGCCGGGCGAGGACCTCCTTGCGCGCCCGCTCCACGGCCTCGGCGAGGAGCTGGTCGAGCCAGACCGCGGACCCCCCTCGTGTCGACATACGGCCCCCGTCGGGCACCGTGATGTCCTGGTAGATCACGAACTCGGGGCGGCGGGGCTCCCCGAGCTCCGCGAGGAGGGCGTTCAGGGTCCGGGCGTGGAGCTGGTGGTCCTGGCCGAGGATGTCGATGACCCAACCGAAGCGGGCGAACTTCGAGAGATGGTAGGCGATGTCCCGCGAGATGTACAGGCTCGTGCCGTTCCCCCGCTGGACCACGACGTGGGTCTGCTCCTTCGGGAGGCCGTAGGTCGCCGTGTCGATCGCCCAAGCTCCGTTCTCCTCCATCCGCGCGTGGGGCGCGCGCTGGAGCCGCCGCAGCACCTGGTCCACGGAGCCGTTGTGCACGAAGTCCGACTCCCAGACGAACTCGTCGAACGAAACACCCAGTCGGGCAAGCGACCCGACCATCCCCTCCAGGATCTCCTGCGCGAGCGCCCGATGCTCGGGCGGGGCGTTCCCGGTTTCGAGGCGGTGGACGAGGTCAGCCACCTCCTGAGCTTCGACCGGATGGGTCTTGAGGTAGGCACTGACCGCGGGATACGGTCGTCCCCGGTAGTGGTCGCGTTTCTCGTCCGGGCTCGCGCCTTCCATCGTCGCGCGGATCTCCTCCGGCCATTGGTCCATGGGCTTGGTCCAGATCCAGGTGATCATCGCCGCCTGACGGCCCATGTCGTCGACGTAGTAGTGGGTCGTCAGCTGGGAGCCGGCGGCCCGGAGGGCCCGCGCCAGCGTGTCCCCGATGAGGGCGTTGCGCACCCGCCCGATATGGAACGGCCCGGTCGGGTTCGCGCTTGTATGCTCGACACACGCGGTCTCGGCGCTGGGCGAATGGTGCCCGTAACCGGCCCCGAGGGCAAAGACCGCGCGGAGGGTCCGGTCCGTGAGCCGAACGGAGTCCGCCCCGAAGTTGAGGTAGGCCCCTTGGGCGGAGACCGATTCGACATTGCCTCTCGGCCGGATCACGGCGAGCACCGCCTCGGCGAACGGCGCGGGAGGCACCTTGGCCGCCGCCGCGAGCCGGTGGACGGGCAGCGCCGCGTCCCCCTGAGGACCCCCATCGAAGTTCAGGAGCGAGCGAACCACCTCGGGGTCCGCCGGCTCGCCCATCGCGGTGAGGGCGGCTACGACCTGCGCCAGGAGGTCAATCTCGAACGGCCGCCAAGGGTCCGGGTCGGGAGGTTCCTTGCCTGCTGCCACTAGTTAACCCGTCCGGATACCGCTTTACAGGGACGCTCGTCTTAACGGTTCTCATGACAACGCTGCTGCTCGTTCGGTACGGCGAGCTGGCGCTCAAATCCGCGCCGGTACGGCGCGAGTTCGAGGGAGCGCTCCGCCGCAACCTCCTGGACCAGCTGGTCGAGGCCGGCGTCGAGGGCCGCGTTCGGACCGACCACGGTCACCTGTACGTCGAGGCCGACCAGGTCGACCCGGCGCTCCGCCTGGTGGCGCGGGTCTTCGGGGTCACCTCCGTGAGCGTCGTGCACGAAGTCCCCACCGACCGGGCCACCATCACCGCCCAGTTACTCGAGCTGGCCGATCCGCGACTCGCACCCGGGGCGAGCTTCGCGGTGCGCGCGCGTCGCACGGGACAGCACCTGTTCACGAGCCAGGAGCTGGCCCGGGACCTCGGCGGTGACGTCCTCGACCGATTCACCGACCGGCACCTCCGGGTGGACCTCGAGCATCCGGACGTCGAGCTGTTCGTGGAGGTGAGGGGTCCGCGGACCTACCTGTACTTCGACCGGGTCGCCGGGCCGGGCGGTCTCCCGCTCGGTGTCGCCGGCCATCTGGTCGCTCTCGTCGACGGTCCGCGGGGCGCGCTCGGAGCCTGGTTGATGAT
>JASHYQ010000023.1 GCA_030042955.1 Thermoplasmata archaeon | reverse complement strand
CGAATGGAGTTCGAACCGCTTCACGTCCCGGGTCCCGACGTGATCGAGGACGCGTTCGGTGCATTCCGGTGGCATGAGATTGTCCTTCAACCCCACGATCGTGGCCAACGGCATGGTGAGGGCGCGGAGGTCGATCGCCCGGTCGTCCCCGTCGAGGGTCCACTCCCCCTTCACGAGGAGATTCCGCTGGTATCCCTTGTCGATGAACTCGGCGTACGTGGGGCCGGCCATCGGAATCCCATCGTTGGTCCACTTCTCCATCCGAAGGAAGTTGCCGACGAACGCCGGCTCGTCGATCCGGCTGAGCAGATCCTTGAACTTGAGGTAGTTCGTTCGGAGCGGATCCAAGATGCCAAAGGCGTCGTTGAAGAATGAGGGCGGGATCAGCTCGAAGGTTCGAGCGATCTTCCAGGGGTCGAAGCCGGGCGCGTGCGACCACACGTTGAGAAAGCTGGATCGGGTATCAAAGTCCAGCCCCGCCGCCATGAGGGCGAGCGTTTGCACCTTGTCGGGATGGAGCGCCGCATACATCGCGGCGAAGGTTCCTCCCATACAGTAGCCCAGGATGTGGAGACGGCCGGCTCCGCTGGTCTCGCGAACGACGTCGACGGCCCGGTCCACGTAGCCGTTGACGTAGTCATGGATCCGGAGGTCCTTGTCCAGATGATTCGGGGTGCCCCAATCGATCAGGTAGACGTCGAGGCCCCGGCGGAGGAGGCTCTCCACGACGGAGTGGCCGGGTTCCAGGTCCATGATGTACGGCTTGTTGATCAAGGCGTAGACCAGAAGGATCGGGGGGCGGTCGCCCGCCGGGACACCGGGCAGGGGACGGTAATGGAGGACGCGCATCCGATCTTCGGAATAGATCACGTCGCTCGGGGTTTGCCCGACCAGGACCTTCGGCGGGTGAACGGCGAGGTCCCAGGCTTTCCACAGCCTCCCGGTGAACTCCGAGATGGGGTCGACCGTCGGGCGGTGCTCGTTCCCCGAGGAGCTCTCCGTCGGCCGGGCCCTCTCCGCCTTCGGTGCGGCCATCTCGGCTACGACGTACTCGGTAGCGGCCATAAGTCCGTGTCTCCTCGTGGGAGAGCGGGGCCTATGCTCGCCCGGAGTTCATTCGGCCCACTTTCTCGGAAAGGTCCCGGACGGCCTCGTTCAGATCCGCGATCTCCCGGCGTGAGGGAAGACCGGTCATCCGGCTGAACAAGGTCTCCTGGTCCTTGAGGAGCTTCTGATTGTCCAGAGACGCGTCGAGGGTCTTCCCGAACATCGTCACGAACGCCGGGCTCGTGAAGTAGATCTGCGTGAGCTTCTGGAACGAATCCGAGAAACTCTTGAGAGACGCTTCCTGCGCTCGGATGAGCTCCTCAACGTCCTGGCCGGGCTGGAGGCCGGTGAACAGCAGTCGGGACACGTCCGAGGCGAGTCCGGTCCAGAGTTTCTGGATCAGTTCCGTCGCTTCCCGGGTTCGGTCCTCGTTCGTCGCCTGCTTCGGGAGGAACGGTTTCGCCCAAAGATCGATGAGCTCCATCTGGGGCGTGAGGGTGGCCATGAAGGCCTCCCGGACACGCTCGCCGATCTCTTCCGCTCGCCGGTTCCACTCTTGGAAGCGCGCCCGAACCTCCTCGGCTTCCCGTGTGTGGGAGGCCGGGCGGGTCGCGTCGCGCAGCGACGCGGCCCAGGACTCGTAGCTCTTCTGTTGCTCTTCTCCGAATCGTCGGAGGTACTCCGTTACCGTCTCGCCGGTCTGCTGCGCGAAGCGGGTCCAGAGGTCGAGGCTCTCCTCGAGCGGGTTGCGAGGGGCCGTCGTCGGTGGGCTCCTATGCGAGGTCTCGGAGGGCGGGACGGCGTTCGCTTTCGTCGCGGTGGGCTGCTTTGGGCTCTTCTTGTTTTGCGGCATGTTTCTTCCTCAATGTTTTGGAACTCGTCGTTGTACAGTGGACTGGCGAGACTCACGCCTTGGACTCGGTCTCCTGGAGGATGGCCTCGACCATGCCCGTGACCGTCTCCGTTCCCTTCGGCACCACGCCAAAGGCCGGGGCGTTCTCTCGCATCCGTGCCAGGAACGCCAGTTGTTTTTCGCCGAATCGGGAGATCGCTTGGGTGGCGAGGAAGCTCTCCTCGAGGAGCTCGCGCTGGAAGTCGCGGGTCCAGTTCAGGTACGCCGAGACCTCCGACACGTAGAGCCCGGCGGCGTAGTTTACCGCCTCGCCGACCTTCGTCCAAGCCGCGTTCGCGTTGTGCAGGTAGCTGCTGCGGTTTTCGTTCATAGATACATTCCTCCGTTCATGTTGAGGACCGTCCCAGTGATGTAATCCGCCTCGGGCGAGATCAAGTAGACGACGCCCATCGCCACCTCCCGAGGGGTGCCGAACCGCTTCATCGGGATCTGGCCGAGGATCTTCTGCTTGACGGGCTCGGGGATCTTCTGTACCATGGGCGTATCGATGAACCCGGGAGCGACCACGTTGACGGTGGTCTTCTGCGCCGCGAGCTCCCGCGCGAGCGCCTTAGCG
>JASHYQ010000215.1 GCA_030042955.1 Thermoplasmata archaeon | reverse complement strand
GGCCAGCATGAAGAATGCGAACAGCATCCCGCCGTACTCGGTGTTCCACCCCTCGACGAGCTCCGCCTCGGCCTCGGGGAGGTCGAACGGGATCCGTTCCATCTCGGCGAGCATGCCCGCGACGAACACGACGAGGGCGAGGAACAGCGGCCCCCAGAACCAGTAGTTCTGCTGCTCGTAGACGATCGTCGTGAGGTCGAAGCTCCCCGAGACGATGACGACCGCGACGACCGCGAGGAGGAGCGGGACCTCGTAGGCGATCATCTGGGCGGCCGAGCGCATTCCGCCCATCAGCGAGTACTTGTTGTTGCTCGACCAGGCGCTGACGAAGATGAAGAGCGGGGCGAACGAGAAGATCGCGAGGGCGAGGAGGAGGCTCAACGGGAGGACGCCCGAGTTCCAGCCGGAAGAGATCGGGAGGATCCCGAAGATGACGAACGAGGTCACGAGGTAGGCGGTCGGGCCGCTGAAGAACCCGAGCCAGTCGGCCTCCCTCGGCTTGAACGTGTTCTTCCGGAACAGCTTGAAGCCGTCCGCGAAGTTCTGGAGCAGACCGGCGTACCCCACGTGCATCGCGCCGCGCCGGTCCATGAACCGGCCGAGGAGTTTCCGCTCCCACCAGATCAGGACGATGGTGTTGAGCATGCTGGCGATGAGGAGGATCGCGCCGAACACCAGGACGGCCAGACCGGTGATCAGGTCCCCGTTCGTGATCCAGGCGTTGAGGGGGTACGGGAGGACCGAGCCGATGTGGGTCAGCACGTAGTTGACGAGGTAGTAGGAGACGCTGTAGAGGGTCGCGCTCGACATGGGGCCTTACCGGTCGACCTCCCCGACGCAGACGTCCACGCTCCCCATGATGGGCGGGATGTCGGCGACGCGGTAGCCGATGAGGTAGTGGCGGGCCGCGCTGATATTGGCAAAGACCGGCGAGCGGAACTTGACCCGGTACGGGTGCTCCCCTCCCTCGTTCACCACGTAGGCCTGCGCCTCCCCGTGGGGCTCCTCGATCGAGGAGAGCCCCACCCCTTTCGGGTAGTTCCGCTTCAGGACATACTCCTCCTTCCCGACCGGGGCGTAGGGAGCTCCAAGCCAGCGCGGGAGCCGGTCCGCGAGGACGGGCCCGGGATGCCGGTCCAGCCAGTCGAGGACCTGCCGGATGATCCGGATCGACTGGCGCATCTCCTCCATCCGGACGAGGTAGCGGGCGGTGACGTCGGCCGCGTCCGCGACCGCGACGTCGAACTCCAGCTGCGCGTAGACGGAGTAGGGACGGTCCCGGCGCAGGTCGCGCTTCATGCCCGCGGAGCGGAGCATCGGGCCGGTGACCCCCGTGGCGACACAGTCGTTGGCCTTGAGCACCCCGAGCCCGTCGCACCGCTTGCGGAAGATGTCGGAGCCGAGGCAGAGCCGGTCGTACTCGACGAACCGGTCGCTCAGCCAGTCGAGCGCCCGACGGGCGTGGTCGGTGAAGCCGGGCGGCATGTCGTTGCGGACGCCGCCGACGCGCATGTACTCGTACGTCATGCGCGCCCCGCTGTAGCTCTGGAAGAGGTCGAGGACGAGGTCCCGGTCCCGCATCCCGTACAGGAACGGGGTCATGAGGCCGATGTCCTGGACGAACGCCGAGTACCACATCAGGTGCGAGCCGATCCGCTGGAACTCCTCGCACATGGTCCGGATGTACTCGGCGCGCTCCGGTGGGACGATGTGCAGCGCGTCCTCCGCGGCGAGGATGTAGAGGTGCTCCCAGGCGAGCCCGGCCACGTAGCAGGTCCGGTCCATGAGCGTGACGACCTCGTTGTAGTGCCGGTCCTCGCTGATCTTCTCGATCCCCCGGTGCAGGTAGCCCATCTCCGGGTCGCAGTCGAGGATCACCTCCCCGTCGATCTTGACCCGGAGGTTCCAGAGGCCGTGCGTCATGGGGTGCTGGGGCCCCATGTTGATCCACATCTCAGACACTGCGCTTCTTCACCTCCAGCTCCTCGGGCTCGTGGAGCTTGAACGAACGGAGCAGCGGGTGGAAGGTGTAGCCGTCCGGCAGGAGGAGGTGGCGCAGGTCCGGGTGGTGGTCGAACGTGATGTCGACCAGCTCCCATGTCTCCCGCTCGTGCCAGTTCGCCGCCGGCCAGACGGGGGTCGCGGACTCGATGTGGGGGGCCTCCGCCGGGATGTCGGTGGAGAGGAGGATGTACTGGCGGAGCGCGTCGGACCAAGCGACGTAGAACACCTCGCGGTGGGTCACCCAATCGATCCCTCCGACCATCGAGAGATGGTGAAAGCCGAGGGTCTCCTTGACCGCGTGGAAGACGTCGAGGGCGGCGTCCGCCCGGAACCGTACTCGCCCCGCCGTCTTGGCGAACGGTTCCACTCCGAGCACGCGGTCCCCGAGCACGGGCGCCAGGGCCTTCGCTAGGTCCTCCGACTGCATCGAGCTCCTCGGCGGGTCCGCTCGACGGACCCTTACTCCTTCCGTGCTCGAATCAGTTCTTCCAGCCGCAAGATCCCGTCAATCATCGCCTCGGGCCGGGGCGGACACCCCGCGATGTAAACATCCACCGGTACGAGCTTATCGACGCCGGGGACGACCGAGTAGGCGGTCCGGAACGGCCCGCCGCCGGTGGCGCAGTTCCCCATCGCGATGACCCACTTCGGCTCGGGCATCTGCTCGTAGAGCGTGATCAGCTTGTGGGCGACCTTCCAGGTGACCGTCCCGTTGACGATCATCAGGTCGCACTGGCGCGGCGACGAGCGCGGGACGATCCCGAACCGTTCGGAGTCCCAGCGGGCCGAGAAGGCGCTCGCGAACTCGATGGCGCAGCAGGCGAGCCCCCAGTGGAGCGGGAAGAGAGAGTTGCGGCCGGCCCAGTTGAAGGCCGGCCGGATGACCTTGTTCTGGCCCTGCTCGGCGATGAGCGCGGACAGCGCCTCCTTCGCCGCCGGGATGAACTCCTGCGCGCGGACGGTCTCGATCTCGACGAACGGGACGGCCGGCTTGTCGACCATCGGGAGCTCCCCCTCGAGCTTGAAGCTCTCGGCGGTCCCCGGGGCGACCTTGGGTGGGACGGTGGTGGGAGGGGCGCTCATACGACCCACCTCTTCTCTCCGCTCAGCGCGTAGTAGATGCCCGTCACGGCGAGCGCGGTGAAGGCAGCGGCGATGAAGACCGGGTACCAGCCGGAGTTGACCCCGCGGAAGGTGAGGCCCCAGAGGGCGAGCAGGAAGCCGAGGACGTCCACCGCGACGAAGACGATCGCGAAGGTGTAGTGCTGGGTCGGGAAGTCGATCTGCGCCTCGCCCTCCGCCTCCTCTCCGCACTCGTAGGTCGTGCCTTGCAGGTACGACTGTCGAGGCTTCGCACCGAGCGACCGGTTGGCGACGAGCGACCCGACGGCGAACGCCGCGGCGATCGCGGCGAAAACCAAGAACGTCGTGACCCCCGCATCCATCGTCTCTTCCTGCCACTAGTCTGCTAGTACTCAATGCGACCCGCCCTCGTTATTTAACTCCTCCCGGATTGGCGGCCGGATTCTGACGGCCGGAGGGGGCCGGAGCCATGCCCCGAGCGACCCGCCGGGATTATCTCGGGCTCGTGCTCGCGCCTCCGTGCGGGAGGAGAGCTTCCGAACCCCCTTGCGCCTGAGCGGCCAGTTCGTCGAGCTCGTCCCGCTCTCGGTCGAGCACGCGCCGGAACTCACGTGGGCGATCCGCGATCCAGAGGTCATGCGGTTCTTCCGGGCCCCTCTCGGGCTCACCGTCGAAGAGGTCGAGGCATCGATCCGAGGGCTCTTGGCCCAGCAGGCGGCCGGCACCGACCTCCCCTTCGCCACCGTACTGCGCGCGAGCGGCCGGACCATCGGGATGACCCGATACCTGCGGGTCGACCGGAGGTCGAACGGCGTCGAGATTGGGGGCACTCTTCTCGACTCCGCGTACTGGCGAACCCCGGTCAACACCGAGTCCAAGCTCCTGCTTCTTCGCCACGCCTTTGAGGACGAGCAGGCCCACCGGGTCCAGCTCCAGACCGACCTACGGAACGTTCGGTCCCAACGCGCGATCGAACGGCTCGGCGCGGTCTCCGAAGCCCGCCTGCGGGAGGACGTCCTTCTGCCGGACG
>JASHYQ010000214.1 GCA_030042955.1 Thermoplasmata archaeon | reverse complement strand
AAGAACAGCACGAGCCCCGGGATCGTGAAGACGAGCTCGCTCAACGCCATGCCGAGGATCCAGGACATCGGCCTCAACGGGCTCGTGATGAAGATCTGCTGGATCTGCCGCTCGAGTCGGAGATAGGCGCAGTCGTTCATCATCGCGTTGCCGGTGAACAGGGCGGAGAACATGATCCCCCCGACCACCCCGAAGGGCAGGACCGAGTGGGGGGCGATGACGTAGAGGAAGAACAGGAAGCTCAGCGGCGTGAGAAAGAGTGCGATGAAGGCGATCGGGGACCGGCGGAGTCCGAGCCATCCGTTGAAGTAGCAGATCCGGAAGATCGCCACGGCCTGGCTCTTCCACGTCATGTCGCCGCCTCCGGGTCCTCGTCCTCGATCGCCCGGCCGACGAGCGTCAGGAACGCCTCCTCGAGGGTCACCGGTCCCACGTTCACCGGAACCCGGCGTTCGAGCGCACGCTGGGTCAGTTCCTCGACGACATTCCGAGTCGTGAGCAGCGTGAGCCCGGCCCGATCGGGGTAGACGTCGCCGTAGCGCCCGAGCTCCTGGGCCGTAAACCCGCCCGAGAACTGGATCCGGACCTCCCGGCGCACCTTCGACTTCAGCGCGTCGGCCGAGCCCTGGTAGAGCACGTGCCCTCCCTCGATGACGGCCAGTTCCTCGGCCAGCTGCTCCGCCTCGTCCAGGTAATGGGTGGTGAGCAGCACCGTAGACCCCTTGCGGGCGGCCCGGCGGATCACCTCCCAAACCTGACGGCGTGCGAACGGGTCCATCCCGAGGGTGGGCTCGTCCAGGAAGAGGAATGGGGCCTCCGTGGCGAGCACCATGGCCACGAGCGTCCGCTGCTGAAGTCCGCCGGAGAGGATCATCGCCGGCATCGACTGGTACGATTCGAGGCCCATCGCGGCCAGGACCTCGTCCGCGCGGCTTTTCGCCGCCTCTGGGGACACCCCCCGGACGCGCAGGTATTCCTCGACGTGCTCCCGCGGAGTCAGGTGGTAGAACGGTTTGGCCTCCTGCGGGACGATGGCGATCTGTTCCCGGATCTCTCCGGCGCGACGGACCACGTCGATGCCGAAGAGCTCGATGCTCCCGCTGGTCGGCATCAGGAGCGCGGAGGAGATCTTGATGAAGGTGGTCTTACCGGCGCCGTTCCGGCCCAGGAACCCGAAGAGCCGTCCCTTGGCGATCGTCATGTCGACGTTGTCGAGCGCCCGGACGGTGCCCCGCTGGCCCCGGTACGTCTTCGACACTCCGCGAGCGACGAGGCCCTCCATCGTGGGCGGTCGAACGAGTCCGCGGGATAACCTCGTCGGAATTGCTACCGTGGCTCGAAGTGCCGCCAGCCGAGCGGAGGCATCCGCTTCGAGCGGCCGCTTCGTTCGAGCCACGCACCGCGGCCGCGCTCGACCCGACCCACGACCGTAAGCCGGCAGTGCGTGCGCCGCAGGGCCCGGACGAGCTCGGGAACGTCCCCGGGGTCGACCGTCGCGAGCAGCTCGTAGTCCCCGCCGTAGAATGCGAGAGCCATCGCTCGAGGGCCAGCCCGCTCGGACGCACGCAGGCGGGGGTGCAGCGGAAGCGCTTCTTCGACCAGCACCACGCGGCAGCCGCTTCCGTCGGCGAGGAGCTGGGCCGACTCTGCGATCCCGTCCGAGGTGTCGGTCATCGAATGCGCCACGCGGGCGAGCAGCTGCCCCTCCCGGATCCGCGGCAGTACCTGTAGCAGGCGATTGAGGTCGGTTCGGTAGGCTCCGCCGTGTCCGACCCATCCGGTCGTCACCACCGCGTCACCGGGCCGGGCCCCCCGGCGGGACGGCAGCGCGTCCCGGGAGACCCAGCCGGCCGCCATACCCAGGACCGTGCGGGTCCGGCTCGGCTTCGTGTCTCCGCCCACGACGTGGCATCCGTAGCGGGCGGCCATCGACTCCGCGCCCAGCAAAACGGATCGGGCCCAGGAGGACGGAGTTCCCGGGGGCCCGAGGAGGTCGATGAGGAGCGCCGCGGGTACGCCGCCCTTCGCCGCGAGGTCGCTCAGGTTGAACGCAGCCGCGGCCTCTCCGACCCGACGGGCGGACGTGGTTCGTCGAAAGTGCACGTTCTCGACGAGCGCGTCCGACGTGAGGAGAACGATCCGGTGCCGCCCGACCGGAAGGGCCGCCGCATCATCCCCGATCGGGAGCACCCCGGTTCGGCCTCCGGGCAGGTGCGTTCGGAGCCATTGGTGGAAGTCGCGTTCCCGAAGGGACCCGCGCCGTCCCCGCACGCCCGGCATGCGTCTACTTGTACGGCACGAACTCTTTGCCCAGGAGCTCGCGACCGAGGATGATCCGCATGATGTTGAGGCCCCCCTCGGCGCCGACCATGTAGGACATGATGCCCCGGAAGCCGAGCTCGAGGCCGACCTCTTTCGTGTAGCCGGCGGCTCCGAACCACATCATCACCCGGCGGACCGTCTCGAACGCCACCTGGGGGGCGGTCAGCTTGACGCTCGCCACAACCTTGTCGATCTCGGACCGATGAGTCGCGTCGCCTTGCATCACGTAGCGGTCGAGAAGCCACGCGGCTCGCCGGCACTGCCACTTAACCGACTCGATCTGCGTGTAGAGGTCGGCCATCTCGAACTGGATGCCCTCGAACTTCCCGAGCGGCTGCCCGAACGCCGGCCGCTCCTTGATCCAGGCAATGCCGGTGTCCAACGCGCGCTCGGCGGCGCCAACGCACGCCGCCGAAACGAACGTCCGGGCGACCTGGAAGCCTTCCATTGCGTACTGGAAGCCCTTGCCTTCCTCTCCCAGGCGGTACTTGGCGGGCAGCCGGACATCCGCATAGGTCAGCGCCCCGGTCGAGATCCCCATGCGTCCCATGTTCTCGAACTTCTGAGAGGAGATTCCCGGCGAGTTCGTGGGGACGTAGAGGAAAT
>JASHYQ010000213.1 GCA_030042955.1 Thermoplasmata archaeon | reverse complement strand
GTGGTCTAGGATCTAGCTCTGTCGAGGCTGGGACTCGGGTTCGAAGGCGTGGCGGGGTTTCCCCCCGCTACCCGGAACTCCCGACCAGGGCGCCTCCCCCCGTCAAGACCACTTATGCTTCGCAGGGCTTAGCCTGCCGTGGCCGACGACCAGAACGACGAGGGACGCAAGTCCTCCCCGTACCTCTCCCACATCGTCGGCGACGCCTTGCGGGACGCCCAGGAGCGGATGCTCCTCGAGCGCGTCAAGGCCGAACCGGTCCCCCATCACCTCGCGATCATCATGGACGGAAACCGGCGCTTCGCGGGAGCGCACGGGATGGCGGTCACGGATGGTCACGCCGCGGGCCGGGACACTCTCGAAAAACTCCTCGACTGGTGTCTCGACGTCGGCGTCCGGGTGCTGACCGTCTACGCCCTCTCGACCGAGAACTTCAGCCGGGCGCCGGACGAGCTCGAGGGGCTGATGAACCTGTTCGACAAGGCCCTCCGGGACATCGCCGTCGACGAGCGGGTCCATCGCCACCAGATCCGGGTCCGGGTGCTCGGCAATCGGAAGCTGCTCCCGCCCCGGGTGCAGGAAGCGATCGAGATCGCCGAGAAGGCGACGGAGAAGTACTCGGCCTACCGGTACAACGTCGCGCTCGCCTACGGGGGCCGGGACGAGATTCTGGAGGCGATCCGCGCGCTCGCCCAGGAGGTCCGGGAAGGTCGCCTCGAGCCGAGCCAGATCGATTCGGAGATGGTCTCGCGCCGGCTCTACACCGCCGACCTCCCCGACCCCGACCTGATCTTCCGAACGAGTGGGGAGGAGCGGATCTCGAACTTCCTCCTCTGGCAGTCGGCCTACAGCGAGCTCTACTTCTCCGACGTCCTCTGGCCCGGCCTCACCCGGACCGACTTCCTCCGGGCGATCCAGGCGTACCAGAAACGGCGTCGTCGCCTCGGTAGCTAGCCGCGTCCTCCGGGGCGGGTGGATACCCGAGCCGCCAGAGGGCGCGCGCTCCGAGGAACCCGACCCCGGCGATCACCCACACCACCCCGGCCAGGAGATACGTCGGGTCGAGGCCATAGGTCGAGATCAGCAGGGCCCCGCCGATCTGGCCGGCCGGGATGATCGCCCAGCTCCCGAGCGAATCGATCCCGAAGTAGCGTCCCTGCATCTCGGAGGGGACTAGGAGTTGAGCGGCCGTAAGCCATGCCGTCCCCGCCAGCCCCCCGAGGAGACCGAGGACGAACAGGGCGGTGACCGAGACGAGAGGGACCGGGAAAAGCGCCAGCACGACCGCGACGGCGCCCGAGACGACCCCGTACGGCAGGACCCAGGCCTTCCCTGCCCACCGGACCGCCCCCGTTCGGCCCACGGCGAGCGAGCCGATCGCGGTGCCTGCCACCTCGACGGCCAGCAGGGTCGCAAAGAGGAGCGCTGTGCCGTGGAGCACTTCCGTCGCGAAGAACACGAGGAACGTCCCGACGACCGTCGAGCAGAAGTTGAAGATTCCCGCCGAGAGGGTCAGCTCGAGCAACCCACGGGCCTTCCGAAGCCAGCGGAATCCCCCGACCAGGTCCTCGAAGTAGCTCGACCGGATCGCCGAAGGGGCCGAGGCCCGCCGGGGCGAGGCGACCACGAGGCCGGTCAAGAGGGTCCCGGAAAAGAGGAAGGTGGCGATGTTGGTCGCGAGCCCGGCCACGGGCCCGACCGTCACGATCAGGGCCCCGGCGACCGCCGCCCCGACGAAGCCGACCGCCGAACGCGTCGACCGGATCAGCCCGTTGGCGTCGGGGACGTACTCGGGCCCGACCAGCGAGGGGACGACCGCCTGCTCAGCGGGGTTGAACACGGTACCGAAGGCGGAGAGTACGAACATGGCGGCGAGGAACGCGAGAAGGTCGAACCCCCGGGTCTCGAAGTCCACCACGAGGAGCGCGATGGTGAGGGCCCGCACGAAGTCGGAGAGGACCATTAATCGCCGCCGGTCGTACCGGTCGACCAGCGTGCCGCCGATCAGACTGAAGACGATGCCAGCGACCAGACTCGAGGTCCCGAGCAGCGCAACGTCCAGCGTGGACCCCGTCTCCACGGCCACGATCCAGATGGTGCAGACTCCCGCGACCGCCTGGCCCCCGACCGAGCCGAGCCCGGCGACAAAGACCCGGAGGTAGCCGACCTCGTGCAGCAGATGGCGGTACGAGCGAGCGGCCGTCGACATTCGATTCGATGGGCCGAGCCAGGTCCCGCCTTAACTATCCGGCCCACCAGGAGAGACGCTGGGAAGCGCCTCCGCTCCGTGACACACCGCATCCACCGTTTGGCCGCAGGTCCGAAGAAAATCCGCCCTCGGAGAGTTCACCGCACCATTTCGCAGCTCCCCGGGTCTGCTAGGGGTGTCTGCGGCCCGCTCCGGAGCTCCCTCCGGAGCCCTGAGGCGCTCCACGCTGGCCGTGCGCCCTGCCGAGAAGCGAGGAATGTGGGAAGGTCGCTCCAAGTCGAGGGAGGGATTAAGCCTCGGGGCCGGTTGACGCCGATGTGGGGGGACGGACCGGCAGGATCACCGGAACGACGGTCTACCGACAGGGTCGGTTCGAGGTTCGCGAGCTCGAGTGGTACCGGCCAGGGCAAAGGACCCTCCGGTTCCCCCTCCTCCGTTCTCCGTCGTTCTCGTGCGTGGTGGCCGTCACGGACGACCGCAAGGTGATCCTAGTCGAGAACCTCCATCCCGTCCCCGGCTTGCACCTGCTCGAACTC
>JASHYQ010000212.1 GCA_030042955.1 Thermoplasmata archaeon | reverse complement strand
TGACGGTCGGCCTCTCGATCAGGTCCGGCCCGTCTAGAGGTCCCTCAGAATCCGGTCGATTTCTTGGGCCGCCGCGTCGAGCTCCTTAGCGACCCTCCGGGCGGCCTTTCGGGCGGACCCTTCCGGGTCCTTCGCAGCCGACTCCGCCTTCGAAAGCAATCGCTTCGATAGCTGGGCGCTCGCCGCCGCGAACTCCTTCGCGGCTCGCTTTGCCTCGTAGAGCGCGTCGTTGAGAGTGTCGTCGCTCATTCCCGTCGGACCGAGTCGGTCAGGGTCACGCGGTACTTACCTCGTGCGGGTAACCCTCGAGCCCTATTCGATTCGACCGCGCCCGACCTGCCGCATCCAGGTCCGATTCGGGGGAGGTTGCTCGGGCTCGGTGTCGGGTCGACGGCGAGCCCAGGGATGCGGTGCTAGGCCTTCGTGGATGGCCGCCGTTCGAGAAACTCGATGGCTTGCGACACCGAAGCGAGAGGGATCGGGGTGTCGAGCGGGATCGGGATCCCGGGAGGGGCCTTGTGGCACGTCAGCGACCCGGCCCGCCAGTCGTCCGGGCGGGGGGACTCGACCTCGAAGACGAAGTCGAAGGCGAGGCGCCCCGGACCGGGCGGACCGACGGCCGCAAAGATGGGAAGGACCCCGGTCTGGAGCATCGCGTCGATGATCCGGCGGACCCCGGCGGTTTCTTTCGGATAGTAGGCGCGGACCCGGTCGCTGTTCGCGATGACCAGGACCGGATGGGTAGGTTCGGTCCCGATCCGGCTGACCGCGACCTGGACCTTCGGGGGAAGGCGGAGAAAGTCGGTGAATCCGGCGATCACGGAGTCCGGTTCGTCCGACCGGACGACGGTCCACAGCGCCAGGTCCACTCCGGCCTCTTGGGGACGGGCCTCGGCGGGCGAGACGAAGTAGAGGTGGTCCTCCGGCACCCACCCGAGCTCGCTCGGGCTGGACGCGTCAGTACTCCCCTCGGGATCCCGGATGTCGACCCAGGTCGGATTCGGGTCGTTGACGTGGGCCATCGCATAGCCGACCCGGTCGACCAGCGACCGAGGAGATCCGTAGAGGAACGTGCTCCAGGCGCCCTCGCCCAGGGAGTGGAAATCCACACGGGGCGGCGTCCCTCGGGTTCGGGCCATCGCCATTGAACGGTCGAACTGGCCCATAAACCCCTCCTCTGCCAGGCTGGCTGGAGTCCCGCCCGAGGAAGGCCGTCCGCGGTCCCATTCGGACGGCCGAAGGCGTGCCGACCGCCCGGTTAGTTCTCGCGGAGGACCTTCACGCGCCCCTGGGCGACCGCTCGCATGAGCCGCGCGTGGTCCTTCTCGACCTGGTCGCCGTAGGCTTCGGCAAACCGGCCGAGCGAATCCTCCATTGCCGAGGACCCGCCCCAATACCCCGCGATCATCGCCGCGTCCCCGCTCCGGGCGTGCGCGCGGGCAAGGACGGCCCCGCACGCCGCCACGAATCGCGGATAGGTACGTCCCCGGAGCCGGTCCAAGGGGACCGACCCCTTCATGTTCCGCATCTGACGGACGTAGAAGGAGCGACCATCGATCCGGGTCCAGCCGAGCAGGATGTCGGGCGAGCTGTTGAGGCCCATCTGGGCCGTGACGACCCGCTTGCCCTGGTGGTCGGCAAACTCCTGCGGGAGAGCCCGGACGAACGGCGTGGCGGCCGGCACCGTCCCCTCCTTGACCTGCAGGAACAGCGGGTCGTCCTCGCCGTTGCCGAAGAGGAGCGCCAGGTAGACCCGGGTCCCCACGCTGCCCACGCCCACCACATGCCGTGCCACGTCGACCACATGGTAGCGGCTCAGGAGGTACCGGCGGTCACGGGGTAGGCTGTAGGCGTACTGGTCCAACCCGTCCACTATCTTTCGCTTGGTAGCGGGCGGGAGACGCGTCTGCACCGGCGGAATCTCACGGAGGCGCCAGGCTCCGTCGCGGCGCTGCTCCGCGACCTGGGTGAGCAACGAAGCGCTCGTCCGTTGGTTCGCCCGGGCGCTCGCCTCCTCCACGATCGCTCGGGTCTTGGCGTCGAGCGGGATGTCGGCTCCCCTCCGGGCGGTGAACAGGAACATGTACCAGACGGCGAGCGCCCCCATGCGCTCGAGGCGCCGGATCTCCCATCGATACCCCCGAAGGCATTGACGAACCGCCTCCCGTCGAAGCGCCGGGGCCAGCCCGAGGTCACGGCCGGCGACCTCCACGCTCGTCACCAGCCGTTTGACGTCCCATTCCCACGGCCCGACAATCGCCTCGTCAAAGTCATTCAGGTCGAAGACGACATCTCGCTCGACCGTCCCGAACAGCCCGAAGTTGCCGAGATGCGCATCTCCGTCGATCAGGACCTGGATCCCGCTCACCGGAGTGTGGGCAAGGTCCCAGGCCATGATCGCCGAGTTTCCTCGGAGGAAGCCGAACCGGGAGGCGACCATGCGCCCCATTCGCAGCGGGACGAGGTCCGGGAGGCGACCCTCGTTGGCGCGGTCCAGCAACTGCATCGGGTCGGGTCGGTCTTTCGGCGGCTGCCAGGTCGCATGACTTCGTCGCGGCGCCCGGGCCCGAAGCTCCCTACCCCGGGCGTGACGCTCCTTCCAGGACGGGGTGGTCTCCCGAAGATCCAAGGGGCGCTCGCTCGCTAGGTCGGCATACACCTGCCCGAGCGTGCTCGGGACGGGTGGGTACCGACTTTCGCCGGGAACCTTGCGTGCCATCCTCCCCTCGGCAGGTCCGTCGTAGTCTCCTCAGGCCATAAGGAACCACGCCCGGGCCCCCGCGGGCCTCCGATGAGGCGCTCCGGGGTGCCTTGGTCCCGATTCCTCCGGCTGCGTGTTCGCGAGCCAGACGCCCCGGCGGGTGCGGAGACGCAGTCCATATAGGGCGGCCCGGATGGCAGACCGCGATGAATCGCCCCATGCCTCCCACGATGGGGATGCTCCCGGTCGAGGACCGGCGGTGGTTGCACGACAAGTACGAGCGGCTAGCTGAGGAGGAAGGGAACCTCGCTGCGACGCGCACGTCGTACTTCGCCGCCATTGCCGCCGTGCTGGTCACCGGGATGGTCGTGGCGACGAGCGACCTGATCGGCACCCCCGTGCTCCTCGTCCTCTTCGCGAGCTTCTTCGCCGGTTTTGGCCTGCTTACCGCGAGCCTCTGGTCGGTCCTCTTCCACCGAACCACCGACGCCCAGAACCTATGGCGCGAGGCGGCGCTCCGGCTCGAAGAGCTCGACCCACCCATCGAGACCACGGTGGAGGCGCCGATTACGCTGCGCTCCGGCCGGACGATCACGGTCGACCTCGCGCGTCCGTTCCACGCCCACTACGAGCGGTTCGACCCCAAGAACCACATCTCCTGGCTCGACCGCGTGAACCCCTCCCGGCTCTCCGAGATCATGCCCCTGGCCCTCATCGTCATCTGGGCCGCGGCGATCGCGCTCGTCTGGACCTGGTTCCTCGTGTTGCGATAAATGGAGCCCGCGTTCTGTGTCCACCGGCCGACCTACGGCCTCCGAATCGCGCGCCTGGCGAGACGGCCGCCCGGGCGAACTGGACCGGGGGAGGCAAGATGACTCCCTCCGCGCAACGGGGCCCGAGCCCGCCCGCGGTCTTCCGTCTCGCGCGGGACCTCCCCCCCGGCCGGTACGGTATCCTCGAGGTGTTCCAGGGCCTCGACCGAGTACCTCCCTTCAAGAAGTATCCGGGCTCGGTGACCGACCACCGTCGACTGGTCCGCGACACGAAGGTCGAAATCGCCCGGCGGCGGGGGGAATGGATGTATGTGGCGCCCCACCGGGTCCCGGCCGACGCCGATTCCCGCTGGCGACCGATCACGGCCCGAGGGGACTGCATCGTCGTCAGCGGACAGCACTTGCGCGAGAGCCCCGCGATGGTCCTGTACATGGACGTGCTCCACGAGCTCTACCACGTGGTCCAGCGACGCCAGGGCCGGGAGCTCTGGGATGAGAAGTACGCCTACGTAGACCGCCCCACCGAACTCGAGGCCTACCAGTTCGCGATCGACGAAGCCCGGCGCCTCGGCGTGAAGGATCCGTTCCTGCGGGAGTACCTTCGAGTCGCCTGGGTCGGGGCGAGGGACCATCGGCGCATGCTGGCGAACCTCGGGGTGCGCCCGGGGTGAACTTGCGGACCGGGCCGAGGAGCTGGAGGAGCTCCCCGCAGGAGGCGGCCCGTGGGCCCCTCGGGGAGGTTTATTTCCCGGAACGGTTTACTCGACCCGGTCCGAGGGGACGCGCATCCAGGGTCCCCCAAGACCATCGGAGAGCGACGCGTGAGCGAGCGAGGCACGTACATCGTCATCGAGGGGATCGACGGGACGGGCAAGACCGAGCTCGCGGCCCGACTCGTGCCGCCCCTCCTACGACGGGGGCATTCCGTATCGAGCTTCCGATCCCCGACCGATAAGTTCCTTCGGAGTGAGTACGCCCGCCTGATCCGGGCTGACCCGTTCGCAGCCGCCCTCTGCTTCACGGTCGACCGGGCGCTCCTCCGGCCCGACATCGAGGCAGCCCTCGACCAAGGGGACATTGTCGTGCAGGACCGGTCGTTCTACTCGACACT
>JASHYQ010000211.1 GCA_030042955.1 Thermoplasmata archaeon | reverse complement strand
GGGCACGGACCGAGGGCCCCGCGAAGGTCGGAGGGCGACGGGCGAATCTCCCGGAGGACCGGCCGTCGGTCCTTATCCGGTGGCGGCGGCGACCGGGCTCGTCTTGCTCGCCACCTCGTTCGGGGATCGGGGGGATTTGGCCGCGGGCCGCGCCGGGGGCGGGGAAGGGGGGGTCGACGGAGGAGGAGGGCGAGCGCCCCCGCTCGGTCTCGTCGAGGTGCCGGGCGTGGCGACCAGCAGATGCTGTTCCGAGTCGTAGCGGAAGAGCTCGACGTACCGGCCCCAGGTGACGATGTTCTGGACCGCGTCCTCCGTGGAGGCCGCCGTGACGGAGACGATCTGGGTCAGCTGGTCGTCTGTGAGGGTCTTGGTCGGGGAGCTCTCGAGGGCGCGCAGCAAGGTCCGGAAGAGGGTCGTGCGACGGAGCTGGTCCCGAACGATCGCCTTGCGTTCCCGGATGGAGGAGGCGATGTACTTCCTCCCGGTCTCCGTCAAGGTGGCGCGTCCGTCCTGGACCTTCAGGAGCTGCAGCACCCCCGCGTAGTCGACCGCCGGCAGGATCTCGTCGATCTCGAGGTCCAGGTCGTCCGCGAGTCGCGCCAGGTCCTCCGACCCCGAGTGCGAGTTCAGGAGTACCAAGAGCCCTTGGACCTCGGAGGGAGTGCACTTAGGATAGGAGGTCGGCACGTCAATCCTGAGGGGCCGCCACCTATCCGGGTGGGTTCCTATAAGGCTTATTGAGGCGGCAGCGGGCCGCCGCCCGGTGGCGGGGGCGTGGTCGGTGCTCCTCCCTCCGTAATCAACGAGTAAACCTTGTCCGTCAGGTCGTAGAATGCGCTCGATTTTCTGTCCCGCGGTCGGGGCAGGTCGACCCTTACGTCCGCGAGAACATGGGACGGCCGGCGGGCCAGCACGATGACCCGGTCCGCGAGCTGGATCGCCTCCTCGATATTGTGGGAGACGAGCAGGACCGCGTCCGGGGGAAGGTCGGGGTCCCGCCACAGCTGGAGGACTTCCTCCCGGAGCCCTTCGGCGGTCAGAGGGTCGAGCGAGCTGAACGGCTCGTCCATCAGCAGCACCGACGGCTCGACCGCGAGGGCGCGGGCGAGCCCCACTCGCTGACGCATCCCTCCCGAGAGTTCCCGCGGGTACGCTTCCTGGAAGCCGTCCAGGCCGGTGACGGAAATGTACTGTTCGATCTGGGTCTTGATCCGGTCGGGCTCCCAGCCGAGCGCCTCGAGGCCGAAGGCAACGTTCTGCGCGACGGTCAGCCACGGATAGAGCGCGAAGCTCTGAAAGACCATGGCCATCTGCCGACAGACCGAGGTGACGGGCTGGTCCCGAAAGAGGATGCGTCCGTCCGTCGGGCGGTCGAGTCCCTGGATGAGCCGCAACAAGGTCGATTTTCCGCATCCCGACGGGCCGACGATGGCCAGGAAGTCGGAATCGGCGACGTCGAACGAGATGTCCTGCATGATGCTGATCGACCCGTGACGACCCCCGAAGGCCTTGCTCACGTGATCGACCTGAATCAGTGCCATCGGACGATACCCTTCCCCTTCCCGGACCCGGCTCGGTTCAGTCGACCCGGTACTTCTCGACCGCCCTTCGGTACAGCGGCTTCCATATCAGCTCGTTGATGGCGACGACGGTCGCGACCAGCGTCAGGAGAGCCGCGACCATCAGCGGGTAACCGGTATCGTTCGGGAGCGCGTAGCCGAGGTCGATCGCCCGGCCGACCCCGAAGAGGCTCAGGGTCTGGGAGTGGCTGACACTGAGGTACTCGGCGACGATCAGCGTGTTCCACCCTCCGCCGAACGCCGTGATCGAACCCGTGATCAGGGCGGGGAAGATGCCGGGCAGGACCACACGGGTGAACCGTTTCCACCCGCGCACCCCGAACGAGGTCGCCGCCTCTTCTAGGTCCGGCGGGAGGCCGCGCAGCCCCGAGAGGACGTTGAAGAAGAGATACCACATCATGCCGGTCATCAGCATCAGGATCGCCGCGCCCTCCGCGCTGAGGTAGGGGATGAGCTCGAAGATGATCACCGGGAACAGGGCGGTTGCCGGGAATGAGGCGATGACCTCGACCACCGGCATCCCGAACTTGGAGGCGCGCTGGCTCCGGGCGAGCCACATCGCGAGCGGGAGCGCAATCGCGAGACAGATCAGATAGGCGGCGGTCACGCGGAGCGCCGAGGCGCCCATCTGGAGCGGCAGGGACTCGATCTGGGCCGCGACCCCGGGCAGAATGGGCACCGAGAAGACCTCATAGATCGCCACGATCAGCGTGATCAACATCAGCCAGCAGACGACGAGGATCGCCCCAACTTCCAGGTAGCCGACCGCGGCGTGGCGGCGCTCGCTCCGCCGGATCGGCGCCACGGTGATGGCGGCAAGCTGGACCAGGGGGGTGCTGATTCGCGTGACCCCGGTGCGCACTCCGCGGGTGACGTAGGCCGCGACCCGACGGAACCGGCTCGCCGGGCCGGCGGCCGGACCGACCTCCCCCTCGCCGGAAGGGGCGGTGTCGTACCGAAACCGCTCGGCCCATTTGCCGAGCGGGCGCCAGACGGCGAAGTCGAGGATGGCGATGACGACGATGAGGACGAAGATCCCGGCCAGGAACGCCTGGCCGTTGTGTCCGCTGGCCGCGAACGAGAGGAAGCTCCCGATCCCTGGGAGCGCGTGCGAGGTGTTGGTGGTGAAGATCTCCGCCTCGACCAGGAAGAACCAGCCCGCCGTCCAGGAGAGGACCGAATTGTAGACCAATCGGTTGATGGTGGCCGGGAACAGCACGCGCCGGAAGAGCAGGAACCCGCGGAGCTGGAACGTGTCCGAGACCTCCTTGAGTTCGGTGGGGAGCGTCTTCAGGGACTCGTAGACGCCGAAGACCATGTTCCAGGCCATCGAGGTGAAGATGAGGAAGACGGAGGCGGCGTTCACCCCCGGCCAGCTTCCGGGGGTCAGCGAGGCGAAGAAGATCAGGGCGATCGGGAAGAATCCTAGGATTGGGACCGACTGGAGGATGTCGAGGATCGGGATCATCACTCGTTCCCCGGTCCGATGCGTGGCCGCGTAGTACCCGTACGCCAGCGCGAATCCAAGCGAAGCGAAGTACGCGGCGCCCATCCGGAGGAAGGAGTAGCTGACGTCGACCGACGCCGTCGGGAGATAGCTCGAGACCCCGGCGAACGACACGCTTCCCGAGGCCGCCGCGAAGACCGCTACGGAAAGGGGGATGGCCGCGTAGAGGGCGGCCGAGCTGAGCCAGGAGCGACTGGTGCCTCGCGACGGCCCCAGGTCCACTGCGGGTGCGAGGCTGCTCCCTTCCTCCCGGGGACCTGAGCGCGTTGGTGCTCCCTCCGCCATTCGACCCCCCCGGAGTGGACCGCTGTCGGACCGTCCCCGGCTATTTGTGCCTGTGGTCTCCATCTGGAGCCGGAGGGAGTGGAGCGACCGCTCCGACCCGCGGGACACGATGCACGGACTCCCCTCCTCGGCAACGTTTATCAACGGAGCCTCGCTGGCTGAGCTGTAGCCCCGTAGTGTAGTGGCCAATCATGCGAGACTCTGGATCTCGCGACGCAGGTTCGAAAGCCGCGGGGGGTTACGAACCCGCGGTCCGAGACTCCTGCCGGGGCTACTCTCGAGGGCCATCCATGATGCCAGTGCGGGGGTGCTCCAGCTCGGCCAAACCGTCGACGCAAGTCGGCGGGGCCAGCGAGGCAGGGCTTAGGACCCTGTTGCCTAGGGCATTCGCCGGTTCAAACGGACGACCGGTCGGCTCGGCCGGTCGCCGGAAACTCCGGCCCCCCGCATCTCTCCCCCGTGGGGTCGCGCGCTGAGGTCCCGTGAGCGAGTCGACCGACGTGCCGTCCCCGGAGGAGATCCTTGCGCTCGACGGGGCCGGAGCCGATGCTCTCCTCACCCGCCTCGAGGCGACCGTCCCCACGCATCCGCCCCGCGTGCGGCTCACGACCCAAGGGTTCCGGGAGGCCGTCGTCTTCGGAGACAGCCACTCCGACTGGCGGTCGGTGCGCGAGGTCGTCCTGCGGTTCCGCTCCGGCGGGGTTCCCCGGATCCTGATCGGGCTCGGCGACTACCTCGACCGCTCCTTGCCGGACTGCGGCCAGGGTTCGGTGGCGAACGCACTCTACCTCCTCTCCGTCGCGGCAAGCGCTCCCGACCGGGTCTTCCTCCTCCAAGGGAACCACGAGGCGGTGCGTCGGATCCCGGCCTACCCCCACGACCTGCCCGACGAGGTGGCGGCTCTGTGGGGACCGGACCGTAGGCGGTATGACCGCCTGATGGGGCTCCTCGAGCGCGGTCCCCTCGCGGTCGTCGTGCCGAACGGGGTGTTTTGCGCCCATGCCGGATTCCCGCTCATCTCCACCGCCGACCAGTGGGCGCACGCCTTCGATGCGCTCACCGAGGAAGACCTCCTCCAGCTCCTCTGGTCCGAGTGCGACGCGTCGAGGGACCGACGTGGCGCCGGGACGGTGTGGGGCGCTCGCGACCTGGAGCGGTTCTTTCGGTCGAACTCCCTGCGGGTCTTCCTTCGGGGCCACGACCCCGATATCAACGGGGAGCCGTTGTACGACGGTCGGTGCCTCACGTTGCAGACGACCCGCGTCTACCAGCGGTTCGGAGGGGTCATCATCGCCCGGGTCCCCCTCGGGTATCCGGTCGA
>JASHYQ010000210.1 GCA_030042955.1 Thermoplasmata archaeon | reverse complement strand
TGACCGGGCCCGGGCTTGTCGTCGTCCAGGGGAACGCCCTCGTTTACGTGGATCACGTCATCGAGACCCCGGATGTCGGGTACCTCTACATCCAGAACGACACGAATCCCTGCACGGGAGTCTACTCGACGTTCACGGTTCCCAGCAGCGTGGATTCCACGGTGTTGCTCGAGACTTTGCCTGCTGCCGGCGTGTTTAACGTAGCCGGTCCCGGGGAAGATACCTTCATCGTCATGGACATGGCCACGACGGGCGGGGATGTCTCCTTCAGCTACATCTCGCTCGTGGCGGTGTTCTACCCTACCTAGGCCGCCCGGAGTCCTCCGAGACCCTCGCTCGCGGCAAGTCTGTCAGGCGGGGCGAGGACGCTCGCCGAGTCCCGAAGGTCTGTACTCCCGGCGCTGCTAAACCCCCGGTGTCGGCGGACCTCGGAACCGGGCACGTCGCAGCGCTTGACCGCGACCGCGGGTCAGGCGTAAACGCCCTTTGGTCGGAGGAAGCGCACAACGTACCCGTCTGGGTCATCGACCGAAAACGCCGTCCCGTGCAGTCGCTCCGAGTGGGGTGAGTCGATGGGTGCCTTCGCCTTCTTCGCCGTGCGTGAATCTTCTCAACGTCCTAGAGCTCCACCGGGATCATCACTCCGGCACCCAGCGGGGTACTAACCGAGTCGGCGTAATCCCTCGGCATGCCCCGGCGACTCTTCGGGATTCGCCCCAACGCGATGACGACGTCGCCGATACCGACACCGGCGTAGGACTAGCGATCGTCGTCTCCCTTGGTCTTCCATCGAACGTCGAACCCGAGGGACGTGCAGAAACTCACCGAACGTTCGACGTCTGCGACGTTCAGCATCATGCTCATCTCCGCCTTCATCAGGGACTGCTCCGCCCCGGCAGGTGCGGGGGAGATGACACCTCAATCCCGCGAGATCTAGCTCCCAGTCCAAGCCGTTGAAAAGCGCGAGCTGCAACGGGTCTTACGCCTCCACTCTGCGGCAAGAACGGCGGTTGCAGGGCCGCTTGCGCCTCCAGAGTCGCTTCGCCGCAGATTCACCCACGCCCCGGCCCACGGGAGGCCGGAGCGCCTGCAAGCGGCCTACTCTTGTCCGGAGGTGGAGCTCCCGTCGGTCTCGGTGTTTAGTTGGATACTCCGGTTATCGCGGGCCGCTTTGTTCGCTGGGGTACCGGGCGTAGCCAGGGCAGCCTGGTTCGCGAAGGCTGCCTGGCCGACTGGGTCCTGTGGGTTCATCGACCGGGATCGCGCGTCCAACTGTGCTTGGCTCTTGCCGTCACCACCCTTCTTGCTCATCGCCGAACTCCAGACCCTTGTGGGGCGATGAATCAAGGGCGGCGAGAAGGATTAACGCGCTCCCCGGAGAGTCCCCGTGCTAAACCTTCGCAAACGGTCGACCCGTTCGGACCGGTAGAGCTGAGCGGGTTACGAAACCCTCCGGTCATTCGGTTGGGCGGGGCTATAGGGTCCGAGCTGTGATGTGTGATCAGTCCCCGACGCATCCCCCCCACAGGAAAGCGAAAGGGGACCAGGGGGTTCGTCCCTGCTCGGGTCGACCCCCCTCACTCGGCTCTCGTCCAACCTGGCCGGGAGGCGCACTAACGATTCAACCCATGTCGGGAGCAATGGAACAACTCAATCCTCACGGACTCTGACATCGACTCATGGCCACCATCCAATCGCTAGATGTCCGGTCTAGGAGTAAATACGTGTAGATGCGTATCAGTGCGCGTATGGCGGCGGCAACCGCACACGTTCGACTTCCCGACGACGCCGCGCGGGCCTACCCTGGACCCACCCCTGCGGAACTCTGGGGAATCGTGGGCTATCAAATCCCTTCGCAGCTCCTGCGAACGCGCACCGGTCCATCGGACGCCAGATCGACTCCAACCTTGCCTGACCTGAAGCTGGAGGCTTCGGTCGCTCATTCCTCCCTCGACCGCTACATGGGACCTACTCCCGAGGAGCTGCGTGGCCTGGCCACCCCGCCGGAGGGATCGGGGCTCTCTCGCCCCATGGCTGCGCCGGCCGAACCTCTTGCCGAAGGGCCTACACCCTCGCCCAGCGACAGCTCCACTGCGCAAACCATCGGTGACGCAAATGAGCCACCGCCTGAGCCGTCCGCGTTGCGGACCGACGCTGCTCCAGAAGGGATCTCAGGGTCGGTCCTAGAACGGCTCGATCAGATTTCGGTCGCGCTCCGCAAGCGGACTCTCACCTGACTAACTCTTGGTTCAGTCCCAGCGGTTCCCAAGACCCAATCCGGGCAGGACCTGGGTGTGCTCAAGCTGCACCGCTTTCAGATCGCCGGGGTTCAGCCCGAGCAACTCCAGGATCGTCGGGGCGACCTGGGTCGTCTCGACCCAGTGAGAGTTCGTGCCCGGTCTCACGACCCCCGGCGCGTAGACGAGAATCGGAACGTCACGATCGCCCGGGTTGCCACCTCCGTGTTCGGCGATCTCGTAGTTCGCCGGATCGAGGGTGGGAGGGGTGGTGTAGATCACGCCGACCTGGACTTGACCGAAGACCTCCGGGTACCGCGGGTTGGAGACCGGCACGCCGAAGTACGCTGCTGCCGCCTTGCCCGCCCAAATCTCGGCTAGACCCGAATGCGGCACGGAAACCGTCGTATTGGCATAGGTGACGCCCGGTACGCTGTGATTCCACAGGTAGTCCTGGACGAAATCCGCCGCTCGCTGCGTGTTGACCGACAGATAGCTCTGCCACACGTCATCGTCGGTTCCGCCGACGATCAGCGTCGGGCAGTT
>JASHYQ010000209.1 GCA_030042955.1 Thermoplasmata archaeon | reverse complement strand
GGCGAAGGCCCCGGTCGACCTCCCTCACGCCGTGCTCTACGAGATGCACGTCGGGGCCTACTCTCCCGAGGGAACCTTCGACGGAGCGATCCCCCACCTCGGCGACTTGGCCCGCCTCGGCGTGACCGCGGTCGAGCTGCTGCCGATCGAGGACGAGCGAGGCGAGCGGGGGTGGGGGTACGGCCCGATCCACCACTTCGCGGTTCGCCGAGCCTACGGCGGGCCGGCGGGGCTACGCCGATTCGTAGGCGCCGCCCACGAAGCGGGGCTCGGCGTCCTTCTGGACGTAGTGTACAACCACTGGGGAGGTAGCGCCCGGTTCCTCGAGCGGTTCGGTCCGTACTTCCATCCCCGCGCGTCGACCCCCTGGGGGCCGACGCCCAACGTCGACGGGCCAGGGAGCGACGAGGTCCGACACTACTTCCTCGAGAACGCACGCCTGTGGCTCGAGGAGTACGGAGTGGACGGGTTCCGACTCGATGCGGTCCACGAGGTCTTCGACCGTTCGTCGCGGCCGTTCTGGCGGGAGGTCGCGGACCACTGCCGGTCGGTGGGCGCGCGTCTCGGGCGACGGCCGGTGCTGATCGCGGAGAGCGACTTCAACGATGTGCGCATCCTCCGCCCCGCGCACGCGGGCGGGTGGGGTCTCGACGCCCAGTGGTCGGACGACTTCCACCACGCGCTCCACGCCGCCTTGACGGGAGAGCGGGCCGGGTACTACGTCGACTTCGGCCCGCTGTCGATGCTCGCACGGGCGTTCGAGCGGCCGTTCCTGTTCGAGGGAACGACGTACTCCCGCTACCGCGGTCGGGTCTATGGGGCTCCGTCGGGGGATGTTCCCGCGGACCGGTTCGTGGTATTCGACCAGAACCATGACCAGATCGGCAACCGGGGCGACGGGGCGCGGCTGACCCGGCTCCTGCCTCCCGGTTTGGTTCGCGTCGCACTGGGACTTACCTTGTTCGCTCCGTACGTTCCGATGCTGTTCATGGGCGAGGAGTACGGGGAGGATCGCCCGTTCTACTTCTTCGCGGACCCACCCCGCTGGGCGGCTCAACGAGTCGCGGCCGGGAGGTTCCAGGGACTCCGCGACCACGGCTTCCCCGAGCCGCCACCCGACCCCTCCGATCCCGCGACGCTCGAGGCCTCCCGGCTCGACTGGTCCGAAGCCGATACCCCCCGGGGGCGAGCGTACCTCGGCTTCGTCACCGAGTTCCTTCGCCTCCGGCGGGAGCTCCCCGCGCTGAGGCCCGGCGGAGGGACCCGAGCCTGGGCCTCGGACGAGGAGCGGCAGGTCGTGGTGCGCCGCGACCTGGGGGCGGCCGCCGCGATCCTGCTCGCGAACCTGGCACCGGACCCGCGTCGGCTTGCGGTGGTGGAGACACCCGGACGCTGGAGAGAGCGCTTTCACTCGGAAGGCCCGTCCCCGGCCGGCGTCCAGCCGCCGGAATGGTCTCTAACGGGGGGCGCGACCTCCCTCCCGGTTCGAGGGCATTCGTTCGTCCTCCTGGAGCAAGTCGGTCTGAATTGAGCGCTGACTCCGACCGGGCTCGCCGGGCGGGGCTCGCCGAGGGGAATTCCGTCGCGGGGGTAAGAATTAGGGGGAAAATGTTCGGCCCTACCTAATAATTAGGGCATGCCTTATATGCGGCGCGCGGCTAGGACCTGCCGTGGAGCCGCTGCAGAAGCTGACCCGGCGTCAAGTCGAGGCGCTCCGGGTGATTGGACGGAACGAGCGACCGGAGCAGGGCGCCTCGCTGAGCGCGATTGCTGATTCGATGGCCGTCTCGCCCCCGTCGGCGCTTGGCCACCTGACCCTGCTCGAGGAGTTCGGGCTGGTGACGCGGCACCGTGGGAAAACCCGCCTGACCGCACGGGGCCAGAGCACGCTGGCTGAGTACCAGCGGCACCACCGGGTCGCGGAGACCCTCTTCGGAAACCTGGGGCTCACCCCGGCCCAGTCGTGCGCAGCCGCCCGAGAGATCGACCTCGCCATGTCGCACCGGACCGTGGAGGAGGTCTGCCAGGCGGAGCAGCACCCGGCTGAATGCCCCCACGGGGCACCCATCCCTCACGGTCATCCTGCCAAACGGGCCACGTGACGAAGGATTTCCCGAGAACCAAGGAAAGAAGAATGGCGTGGAGCAAGAACGCGAAGATCGGGATTGCCGTCGCGGTGGTCGTCGGGTTGGCCGTCTCCGGAGTTGCCGCCGGGTACCTGCTGGCCCCGAACACCCCGAACCCGTGCGCCGGCGTGCCCGAGGCGCCCGGAACGAACAACAACTCCGGCGCTCGGTCGAGCGACATCCACGCGGAAGCGGAGCAGGCCCTGCAGACGATCAACGCCGAGGAAAAGCGTCTCGACGCGCCCGTGAGCCCTCCGCCGGCGCCCAAGTCGGTCCCGGTCTGGATCGAGGGAACGCCCAAGCCGGCAGGGAACTACATCATCCCCGTGGTCGCAGGGGAGAATTTCTGGGGGAGCCTCATCACGCAGCTTGGCGGTTCCTACGCCAGCGTGACGAGCATCATCACCGACCCGAACACCGACCCCCACGAGTACCAGTCGAACGACTCGGACGCCATCGCCATCGACCACGCCCAGTACATCATCCTCAACAACGTGGGGTACGACAGCTGGGCCGACGCCCTCATTGCCGCGGACGGCGCGACCAACCAGACGATCCTGAACATCGGCAACAGCCTCGGCGTCTTCGTCACCGGCGGGATCGTCACGGGCAACCCGCACCTTTGGTACAACCCGAACTACGTG
>JASHYQ010000208.1 GCA_030042955.1 Thermoplasmata archaeon | reverse complement strand
AGGCCGAAAAGCACAACCAGACGGCGAGGGAGCTCCTCGAAGGGATCGGGGACCGCTTCGGCCTCGGTCAGACCTACCTCAACGAGGGCAAGCTCCACCTCCTGGCCGGCGAACTCGACCTGGCGACACGGGCCCTGGAACAGGCCGGACAGCTCTTCCGAGAAGAGCATCTGCCCGGGGACGAGGTCGAAGTGGTGCTGCGACTCGCCGAGGTCGACTTGGCGCGCGCCGACCTGGCCCTCGCCCGAGAGAAGATCCAGGACCTGGAGCGTCGCTCCCTGCCGCGACTGCGACCCGACCTCCTCGAGGATTATCGATCCCTGGAACGGCGGGTGGCCGAGCGCGAGGGGGAAGATGTCGCACCGGCCCAGTAGCCGGCGTCGACCGACCCTGCCCACGGGAACCGGTCGACAGCTCCGGGCGGCGCTCGCCGAGGACCGCTGGACCCGGGACGCCACGACGCGGGCCCTGCTCCCGCGATCTGTCCGGGCTCGAGCTCGCGTCATCGCCCAGGCCGACGGCACGCTCTCCGGGGCCCGCGTGGCCGAGGAGATCGCCCGTATCGCGGGGCTCCATGTTACCCCGCGCTCGCGCGATGGGGCCCGGGTGCGCCGGGGAAGCGTGGTTCTGGAGCTCGAAGGCGATCTCCGCCGGATCCTCGCCGTCGAGCGAACCCTCCTCAATTTCCTGATGCATCTCTCGGGAGTGGCCACCGAAACGGCTCGGGCCGTACGAGCCGGGCGTGCGGCGAGGCCGGGGTTCCGGGTCCGTGCCACGCGAAAGACGCTTCCCGGGTTGCGGGACCTCGAGAAGGCAGCGGTGGTCGACGGAGGGGGCGAACCGCACCGCCGCGACCTCTCGGATGCCCTCCTGATCAAGGGCACCCACCTCACCGTTCTTCCGGTGCCCGAAGCGGTGCGGCGGGGTCTCGCCGGCGCGTACCGGCGGCCGGTGCAGGTCGAGGTCCGGACACTTGCCCAGGCCCGCAACGCAGTCGCGGCCGGTGCCCGCCGCCTACTGATTGACAATCGGTCTCCGTCGGCCGCCCGGCAGCTGGTCCGATCGATCCGACGGCTGCCCGGTGGCCGATCCGTCGACGTCGAGGTTTCCGGCGGCATTGACGCGACGAACATCGCGGCCTACGCCCGCTCGGGCGCCACCGCGGCCAGCCTGGGGAGCCTGACCCACTCCGCCCCGGCCCTTCCGTTTCACCTGATCGTCGTGTCGCACCGTGGGACGGGGTAACGCGGCTCCCACACTCGGCTTAAGTGCCGTGCCGTCGTCCTCGGATGTCCGGTCCGATCATGGCGCTCGAGGACGAGATCCGTCGGCTCAAGGAGCAGCGCCACGCCGTCCTGCTGGCGCACAACTACCAGCTCCCCGAGGTCCAGGAGGTCGCCGACTTCGTCGGCGACTCGCTCTACCTGTCGCGGAAGGCCGCGGAGACGGACCGGCCCGTGATCCTCTTCGCCGGTGTCCAGTTCATGGCCGAGACGGCCAAGATCCTGAACCCCACCAAGACCGTGCTCCTACCGGACCTGAAGGCCGGCTGCGGTCTCGCCGACTCCATCACCGCCGAGCAGCTCCGGACCTGGAAGTCGCAGCATCCCGGCGCCGTGGTCGTGTCCTACATCAACACGTCCGCCGACGTCAAGGCGGAGTCGGACTTCATCTGCACGAGTTCGAACGCGATCAAGACCGTGGCCTCGCTGCCCGAGGACCAGGAGATCCTGTTCCTCCCGGACATGTTCCTCGGGGATTATGTCCGCCGGAAGACCGGCCGAAAGATGCACCTGTGGGCCGGCGACTGTCCGGTGCACGCCAAGATGCGTCCGGAGGAGATCGAGGCCGCTCGGGCGGCTCACCCGGGCGCACCCGTCATCGCGCACCCGGAGTGCGGCTGCGCGAGCGGGACCCTCGAGCATGTCGACCGGGTCCTGTCCACGGACGGGATGGTCCGCTATGCCGAAGAGACGCGGGCTCCGACCGTCATCGTAGCCACCGAGGTCGGGATCCTGCACCGGATGCAGAAGCTGAACCCCTCGACCCAGTTCCTGCCGCTCTCCCGCGGCGCGATCTGTCCGTACATGAAGGAGATCGACCTCACCGATGTCCGGGACTCGCTAGCCCAGATGCGCTACGTCATCGACGTTCCGGGGCCGGTGGCGGCCAAGGCCCGACAGGCGCTCGAACGAATGATCGCGGCCTGACCGACGGGTCAGAACGCCGGCAGGTGGGGGATGATGGGGCCCCACGAGTGCAGGTAGTACTCGTACGTCATCCAGAGAAGAGCTCCCCCGGCGAGAAAGACCGTCCCGATCGCGCTCCAGGACGGCTTGGTGGTCAGGTAGAACGACGTGGACAGCGGGTTGAGCCGGGAGCCGAGGAGGCCCAGGGCACCGCTCAGGAGGAAGAAGGCCAGGATCGCCGGGAACAGGATCGAAAAGCGGGCCAGGTACCACCCCACGCCGAGCAGGAGCAGCGCGGGAACGATCGCGACATGCGATCGGCGCTGAACCTGGGCCGCCGCCGCTGCGGTCGGAGCCG
>JASHYQ010000022.1 GCA_030042955.1 Thermoplasmata archaeon | reverse complement strand
ACGGTGAACACGAGACGCTTCTCTTCGCGGCCGGCCGCCCAGGCCTGCTCCACGTCCGAGAGCGGACGGACCTCGGTCGAGATCCGGAACCCTGCGCCGGTAAACGCGCGCAAGAACTCGCCAATGCCGGTCCGGAGCTCCGCCTGGCTCGAGGCGCCGATCCCGCTCCCGAGGATCTCCACGCCCGAACTCCGCATCAGGGACGAGGCAAGCGTGATCGTCGGAGCGGCGAGGGCCCCGACCTGGACGTAGCGCACGCGCTCGGGTCCCCGGGGCGCGTCAGGTCCGCCGAGCGCGGCAAGGATCGTCTCCGCGGACGGGCCCCAGAGGTAGTCCAACACGACCCCGAGGCGGGAGTCGTGCGCCTCCTTCCGCACCGCGTCCCGAAGGGCGTCGACCGTCTGCCCGAGCGGCAGAACGACGTCCGCCCCGAGGTCGCGGAGCGTGGCGAACTTGGATTCGGTGCGGCCGGTAGCGATCACCCTCCGGGCGCCAAGGTGCTTCGCGACTTGGATCGCCATGCGACCGGCGACGCCGGTCGCGCCGTTGACCAGGACCGACTCCCCCGGGCGGATCGGCGCGTGCGTCGTGAGAGGTACCCAGCAGGACATACCCGCGTTCGCCGCCGCGGCGGCGGTGGTGTCGTCGAGGTCGTCCGGCAGCGAGATCAGGTGGTCGGACGCTACCGGGGACCGCTCCGCCATCGACCCGAACGGTGGACGAGGGGCTAGGAAGTACACGCGTCGCCCCTCCGGGGTCGTCCCGACCCCGTCGACCCCCGGGACGAACGGCGGCGAGGCGTCGGCGCTGTAGTGGGTACCCTCGGCCCGAGAGCGAGTGAGCGTGCTCACCGAGGCGGCGGTGACCGACACGAGCGTCTCCCCGGGTTCCGCCCGCGGTTCCTCGAACTCCCCGTACTCCGGAGGGCGTCCGAACGTTCGAACGACGGCGGCTTTCATCGCCGTCCTGCCATGCGGGGTGGAGGTGCCGACTTCCTCATAACACGTGAGCCACCGCACGGAAGCGCGGCGACGTGGCGTGCGGGCCGCGTGGGTCCGACTCCCGACGGGGTCGTTTCGGCGGAACGCGCCCGGGTAGCGTGGGTCCGATGCTCCTCCCCGGCCCTCCGGCCTAACAAGGTTGAAGTAACTTGAGCCATTTCTGCGGGTTGTCCATGCCCCTTGAGAAGCCGCGCCCGCAACCGACGGTGGAGGAGGAGGCCCCACCGGACGGAGCCAAGCTCGCCGACCGGATCTCCGCCGAGCTCGAGCTCTTGAGCCGCAACGTCGACATCCTCGAGCAGCTCTCGGGCCGGACCCCGAAGGGGATCATACGGCTCAGCGAGGCGTTGCACCTGCCGATCCACAAGGTGCGCTACTCCCTCCACCTCCTCGAGCGCGAGGGCGTCATCCAGCCGAGCGCCGACGGCGCGGTGGTGACCGACACCTCGCGTCAGTTCTGGGAATCGATCGACCGGTCCCTCGACGAGATGAGCCGGCGCATCGAGCATCTCAAGGAGCGCGCGGCCGCGCATCGCACTGCGCCGCCGCCGAGCCGGAAAGGCTATTAGCGCGATGCCGGCTCGGCCGCCTCGGTGCCGCCGTAGCTCAGCGGTAGAGCGATCGGCTGTTAACCGAAAGGTCAGCGGTTCGAACGGACGGCGGGACGTCCCCGCTGTCGCGGAACTCCGCTCGGCGGCGCCTCCGGTTCGAGGTCCATGGGCCCGTAGCTTAGCCCGGCCAAGAGCGACCGGCTCATAACCGGTCGGTCGACGGTTCAAATCCGTCCGGGCCCACTCCCCCGCAGGATGCGGAGGGGTGCTCGATGTGGTCTGTCCCGCTCCCGCTAGCGGCCGGTGGAACCCGAGCGACGCCGGCGCGGGGCTTTGCGGGGCCGGGCGGCGCGACCCGACCGAGACGGAGTCGCAGACGGGCGCGGAGCGTCGTGGGCGTGAATCCAATCCGCGAACCGGGGCCAGAGCTCCGAATGGGTCCGTCGGCTGGTGGAGAGGCCGATGTGGCCCGACGGGTGCTCGAATCGTTGGGTGTCCCTCGAGTGGACGTAGCGCAGGACCCGGGCGGTCGATTCGGGCGGCACCAGCGTGTCGTTGAGCCCGACGATCGTGGAGACCGGGATCTCGATCCGACCGAGGTCGATCCTCCGGTCGTCCCCGTCGAGGGTCCATCGCCCCTGGACGAGCAGGTTGCGCTGGAAGCCCTTGTCGATGAACTCCGCGTACGTCGGACCCGCCATCGGGATCCCGTCGTTGTTCCACATCTCCATGCGGAGGAAGTTCTCGACGAACGGCCGGTCGTCCAGCCGGTCGAGCAGCGTGAGGAACTTGAGGTAGTTCGTCCGCAGGGGGTCGAGCATCTGGAACGCGCTGTTGAGGAACTCGGGCGGGATCAGGCCGTACGTCCGGGCGATCTTCCAGGGGTCGAATCCCGGCGCGTGCGCCCACACGTTGAGGAAGCTTGCCTCCGTGTCGAAGTCGAGCGGCGCGGCGAGCAGCGAGAGGGTCTTTAGCGTGCCCGGGTTCAGGGCGGCGTACATCGCGCTGAACGTCCCGCCCATGCAGTACCCGAGCAGGTGAATCGGCCCTACCCCGGCCTCCTCTTCGGTGGCCCGGACCGCCGCGTCGATGTATCCGTTGACGTAGTCGTGGATCCGCATGTCCTGGTCGAGCACGGTCGGCGTCCCCCAGTCCACCAGATAGATGTCCAGCCCGCGGGAGAGCAGCGTCTCGACCACGGAGAGACCGGGCTGGAGGTCGAGGATGTACGGCTTGTTGATGAGGGCGTAGACGCAAAGGACCGGCGGGCGGTGCTGCGCGGTGACGGTCGCCGGCCGACGATAGTGGAGGAGCCGCATCCTCCCCTCCTGGTAGAGGACGTCGTACGGAGTCAGCCCGACCTTCACCGTAGGGGGAAACAGGGCGAGCTCCCACGCTCGGCGCAGCTTGTTCGCGAACTCGACGAACGGCCCCCCGTCGAGGGCGGGGCCGGGAGAAGCCGCAGAGGCCCTGGCGTCGCGGGCCGCCATACGCCAAGCCGGTGAGGCTTGGCGGCTTATAGCTCCGAGGTCAACCGCCGGCCTACGGCCGCCGCTCCTTGATTCGGGAGACCTGCTCGGAAAGGTCGCGTACCGCGAGGTTCAGCTCGCTGATCTCCCGCCGCGTGGGGAGGCCGGTGACCCGCCGGAACAGCTCGTCCGAGTCCTTGATGCTCTTCTGAAGGTCGAGCGAGCTGTCGAGGGTCTTCCCGAACGTCGCCACGAAGGCGGGGCTGGTGAAGTAGACCCGAACGAGCTTCTGGAAGTTCTCGGTGAACTGCTTGGTCGCCTCCTCCTGCGCTTGGACAAACTCGTCGAACCCCTTCTCCGGCTTCATCGCGTCCATCATCCTCCGGGTCAGGTCGCCTGTGAGCCCCGACCAGAACTTCTGGACCAGGCCCAGGACCTCCCGGGTCTGGTCGGCGCCGTCGGCGTCGGCGGGCAGGAACGGCTTGGTCCACAGTTCGAGTAGCTCGGCCTGGGGCTTCAAGGTCGTTTCAAACGCTTCACGAACCCGGTTGCCGATCTCCTCGGCCTGGTGGGTCCACTTGTCGAACCGCTCCTGAGCCACTCGGGCGTCCGCCGGCCGGAGTTTTGGTCGTAGGGCGTCGGGCAGGTTCGCGGCCCACATCTCGTAGCTCTTCTGCTGCTCCTCCCCGAACCGGCGAAGGAAATCCGCGACCGACTCGCCGGTCTCGCGAGCGTACTGGGTCCACAGGCTCAGTCCCTGCTCGATAGAGTTGTTGATCGACTCCGCGCCCAGGCTAGGGTCGGGGCTCGCCTGGGAGGCGGAGCGGTTGGGTCGAGAGTTCCGGCGCTTGGTTGCCTTTCGAGCTGGCATGGTTCCCCCCTCGTCTCCCGAAGGTCGGTCCCTCTCCGCGGTCTAGGCGGCGCCCTTCGGTCGCGCGTCGGCGGTGGACCCTGTGGGGGTCCAGAACGGGATCATGCCGAAGGACGGGATGCTCTGCTGCAGTCGCGTGAGGAAGGCCAACTGGGTCTCCCCCATCCGGGCGAACTGTTCCCTCGCGGTCAGTGCCTGCTCGAGCATCGTTCGCCGGACGCTCCCGGCCCACTCGAGATACGTCTCGAGCTCCTGAAGGTAGAGCTTCGTCGCCTCATTCATCGCCTTGCTGACCTGGTCCCACGCCTCACTCGCTTCGTTCTTGTCCGACTTGTTTTCGTTCATAGTTGTTCTCCGATTTTTGCTCACTTGGACGCATCAGCTTTCATGGAGTGCGACGGACCTCTCCGCCGTCGCTCCGCGCCCGGGGCCTCCCCCTTCCCTTGCTGGGTCGAGGCAGACGACGAGGGGTGGTCGGCGGGAGGGCGCCGGAGCTGATCCTGGATCCATCGGTCCACGTCTGCCGCGAGGTCCGGTCGCAGACTGCCGAAGGTCGACTGTACGAAGGACCGCGTCGCCTCCCAGGGCGTGGCGTACAGCTTCTGGAGGAGTTCGTAGCGGTGGTACGCCTGCCGCATCTGCTCCTCGACGAGCTGGGCGACCGCCTCGGGGGAACCCCAGGAAGGAACCGAGGTCCCGTCCGAGCTCCCGGGCAGAATCACCAGGACCTCCCGGCCCGCGAACTCCGTGAGCCCGCTCACTTGGCCGTTCGGTGACACGCGTCGGGTGCCGATGATCTTGCCGTCGGGGCCGATCTCCAGCCTCATGGTTCAGTGTGACAAGCACAGTGATACACAATTGCTATATAAGCTGTTCCCGACGGCCCGCTCCGTGCCCGGGGCTCAGCCCGTCACGCGGAGGCGGGAGGGCGCGTGAACTCTTCCGTCCACTTTTCCACCAGCTCGTCCCGGCGGGGCTTGTAGACGTCCGAGTAAAAGCGATGGCCGGACCTGAGGGTCTCTTCATCGAATCCGTTCACGACCTGGGCCGCTTCCGTCCACGCCCGTTGGAAGGCGCGTTCGCTCCCGAACCGGACCGCCACCTGGTTGCGGAAGTCCTCCGGGGTCTGGGTCTCTCCACCAATCGTGAAGCGTAGCTCATGGCTCGCGGGGTCACGGTAGGCCATCTCGTCTCCGAGCACGTAGGCGCTCTTTTCCTCGGCTCGTGCAGAGGGTACCTCGGGCCGTCCCGAGGGTTCACCGGGCCGGGAGGGTCCCGCGGCTCCTCGGAAGCCGCGTTTCGCGGCCGCGTAGAAGATGGCGCGATTCAAGCCCCAGGAGAGAGCCGAGTCTTCCGGGAGGCCAAGACGTTTCGCCCGGGCTGCCTGTAGCGTCGCCATCACGGTGAACCGTGTAATCCGGTGGGTGGGGGCCCGGACCATCCCCATCTCCCTGGGCCCAGAGGTCAAGGTTGGCTTTGAGCGTGACGTAGTTCTCGGAGGGCGGCGGGCCCCCGCGAAGGTCATGGCCCCTAACCCCTGGGGTGCCTCCGGGTATCGGTACGGTTCGGGAGCCGCCGCGGGGTCGCGGCCTGCGCGGCGGGTATCCTCTCCCTC
>JASHYQ010000207.1 GCA_030042955.1 Thermoplasmata archaeon | reverse complement strand
TGTGTCATATGTCGTCGCGACGACCGTCGAGTATCGAACTCGCGTAGTCGAGCCCGGTTTCAATCGAGGTTTTGCATGCCGGCTGCCGTCGCGGGGAACCGGTCGTCACACCCCAGGGTTCTGAATGAGGTCTCCCGCTGGACGTCTCCAAGGATGACCTCCGGTCCTGCTGGGAGTCAAGTGGCGGACGGGATATTCGAACCCCCGGGGGTCCAAATCCGGCAACCAACCGGCATGTAAAGCACCGCGACGGCGACGCGGCGGAGTCGGTCGGCGAGCTCGTGGCCCAGTTCCGTTCGAGGGAACGACCGTAGCAACCGGTCGCACTGGAATATGGGACCGGGCCGTGGCTGAACATCGGCTACGAATCCCCGGCCTCACGAGCCCAACGCGGGCCGGGGATTCTCCCTCGAGGGTACGGAGCGGTTCCCTTGGGTTACGACCCGCTCGGCCTCCGCCGCGGGGCCGAAGCAAGACTTGGTGCGCCCGGTCGAGGAGAGCCCGGGGCAACCGATGGACCGTGGGGCGACACGGCCTTTCGAGCATCGGCGGTGGTGCGTCCGCCGTCTTCTCTGCTATCGAGCGGACCCGGATCGCCCCTCAGGAACCAGGGATACCACGCCGGATATCGAACAGTGTTCGCGGTTCGAGTCATCACGCGTCGCAGTTCCGATTCCGGAATCATGCCTGTTCACCTGCCCAGCGGACCGCCGTAGATTCGGAGCCCGAGCACCCGGGGGACCATCACCAACTCTTTCCGAGCTGGCGAAGGGTCTGGTCGAGCTGGTCCTGAGTGATTTCGCCGCGCGCGTAGCGTGCCCGGGCGATGTCTACTGCTGGGTCCTGGTCCCGGGGCCCGTCATCGTACCCGTGCCGTCGCGCCCGCCGCTCCCGGGAACGCTCGTGGGGGGTCATTCCGAGACCTCGGAAGACCATCCGGAGGACCAGGAGAACGATCACGATGGCCAGGATCACGAGGATCACGTTCACCACCCAGTTCCAGGAAGCCAAGGCCGCCGCCAGGGAGGGGTTCTGTCCTTGGACCAGGAGGTCCAAGACCCCGATGACCACAGTGATGCAGACCAGGGCGACCAATGCCGCCAGAGAGGACCACATCGAAGGTCGGCGGTCGGGTGGGCTGTCAGGGGCTCGTTCGGCACTCGGCATTCTCCACGTGTTTTCGCTCATGTTTCACCTACCGTCGCACTAACCCGGCAACGAGGCCTGAGTTCGTGGACAGGGATGCATGTGAGGTCGATGGGGCTGGGTTCATTCCACCCTCACCTCGCCTCTGCCCGTCCGCCTCGTGAGGACGCGGCGGAAGAGCCTGATTTCTCGGCGGTGAGCTGCGGTCGTGCAACCATGGCCCAGCGTGCCTGGGTCACGAACACCCAGATCAGCGCAAAGTACCAGAGGTCGTCCCGGACCGCGCTACCGGCAACCGTGATGATCCAGAAGAGGGGAAGGGCCGACACCAGGTAGATGCTTCCTACCACGATATGGGAAAGGATGGAACGGCCCTGTCGGTCGACTACCTCCTGGGGAAGCCTGCGGAGAGGATTGCTTCTCTCCTCTCGGAGAAGGAGGTAGGTCAGGGCGGAAAGGAGGAACATCATCACCCCAATATCGATGGCGAACGCCGTCGAGGCGTCGTCGCCTACCGTGCTGGTCGTCACGAGAACGTAGAACAGGAACGGCTCGATGGCGACGCAGAAGAGGAGGACGACGTTGACGACCAGAGTCGCCTCCGTCTCGTACGGCAGGACCACGACAATTCGACGAAAGCTGATCCAGACGAGGATGACGATGAGGAAACTGAACCCAAAATAGTAGATTCCCTGCACAAGCTCGTGGCCGTTCTGGGGAGTCCTGGAGACGAGAATCAACGATCCGATCGACAGCGCGAGTCCGAACACGACGTCGGAGATGGACCCGATCCCGACCTTGAAACCGGCCGGGAGCGGCGGGCCCGCCGTCGGCGCCCCGGTGGGGGAGCTCGCCGCGGATTCAGCTGGTTTGGGCGTGTTGGGCTCCATCATGGAGGACCGTTCCTCGAGCCAAGACCCGCCCTCGCTCCTCTCTCCAACTGACGGCCTGTGTGGCCGCGATGGCAAAGACAAGCGCCAGGACGAGGACGATCGCGAGGTCCGTGAGGGCTGTCGAGGTGTTGCCGAAGAGCAACGCCGCGTTCAGGCCGTCGATCAGATAGTAGAGGGGCAGGGCATGAGCGATGGGCACGAGCCAACTCGGGAACAGGGAAACCGGGTAGAACGTTCCCGAGAGGAACATCATCGGGAACGTGATGATGTTCCCGATCATCCCCGCCGCCTCCGGAGTCTTACTGGCGGTTCCCGCAAGGAGCCCGATCGACACGAACAGGATCGGCCCCACAACGAGGAACGGTAGCGCAAGCGCGGTGACCGTCACATGGGCGCCGAATAGGAGAACGCCGAGCCCCACCAGCAGTACCGTGGAGATCAGCGCCAGCACGACGTACCACAGAAGCGTAGCGAACAGCCACACACCTCGGCTGAGCGGAGTGAGAGACAGCTGTCGGAACAGCTTCTCCCGCTTCCAGGTCGAGCTGAGGTTGACCATCTGCATCATCGGGCTCACCAAGATGGAGAACCCGATCAGCCCCGGGACGAGGTAGTCGATAGTGGTGTAGATGTGGCTCCCCGCGTTCATGTCGGCGTACGTTACGAGCGTCGTGCCTCCGGCGATCTGCAGGTTCATTCCGTTCGCAACACCCTGGACCGCACCTTGGACCTGACCGGCCTCGATCGCCGAGGAGGGATTCGTGAACAACAGCAAACGCACGGGGGAGTGGGTCGAAAGCGAAGCCGCGAACCCTTGCGGGATTACCAGTCCGGCAACGAGGCTGTTGTGCGCGACGTAGTCGGAGAGATTTCCGACCGACGACGAGACGAGGGTGACGGTCACCGCACCGGTCGCGTTCAATCCGGAGAGGAATTGCTGACTCAACGGTGAGTTGTGGTCGAGGTTCTCCACTGTGAGGCCGACCTGCGAGCTCGTGACGTTGGAGAATATCGCTCCGAAGACCAGAATCAGCATGACGGGGAAGATGAGGGTCATGAACACCCCCAGCCGGCTCCGGAACGAGATTCTCGCGAAGGTGGGGAAGTACGCCAGGGCGCGACGAAGCTTCATGTGGCAGCCTCCCCGACGGGCGGCGACGGAGCCCCGCCGTCCTCGACGCGGCCGACCAAACGAATGAAGACGTCCTCGAGAGAATCGGTGACCGTCGAGAAGCTCTCCCAGCGTAGCCCGCTCGTCGAGACCGCCTGAAGGATGGGAAGGGCGTCGTTCTTGGATCTCAGCTCGACTTCGACCGAGCCGTCGGTCTGGGACAGCGGCAGCCCCAGCGGACGGAGTCGGTCGGAAAGCGTGGGGTCCCCGACGATGCGAATCCGCTCCGGCCGGCCGAACTGGGCAATGAGCGCGTCGGGGGTTCCGGCGGCGATGATCCGGCCGAAGTTCAGTATTCCGATCCGGTCCGAGAGGATCTGGGCTTCCTCGAGGTAGTGGGTGGTAAGCAACACGGAACGTCCTTCCTTCCGGAGGCGGCGGATGACGTCCCAGATCGACCGTCGGGCCCGCGGGTCCAGCCCCGTCGTGGGTTCGTCGAGGAAACAGACCTGGGGGTCGTTGACGAGGCTGAGCGCGACTC
>JASHYQ010000206.1 GCA_030042955.1 Thermoplasmata archaeon | reverse complement strand
AACTCCGGGCCGCTGAGGGCCCAGTATGGCAGGAGCCTAGGTTCCGACGGCTCCCTCGCCAACAAGAAGTAGCGGGGAGCCGTACGAGAAACCGTGGAGCAATCGGAGCATTTGGCAGCTCTGAGCGGCTCTGCGCTTGCTCGAGGTCGCCGAGCCCTTTGGGTCGTTCTCGGGGTCGTAGTTGCGGGGCTAGCTGTCGGGGCGGTACTCGGCTGGGTGCCGGTCGAGTCCCGGGCCTTCTCAGCAAGCATACCCTTCAAGCTCCTCTGTGGAACCTTCTCGTGCACCGTGGAGTTTCCAGTCTACGTCTCGGTAGGCGGACCGACGAGCATGCGCTTCACCGGTTCGTGGTCTACAAGCGGGCAGGGCCGAATCCTCTTCGAAGCCTGCACTGGGAGCGCTCCCACCGGTGGTTGTGGCTACTCGTCCATCCGGGGTGCCGTGAACGGGTCGTTCTCGGTGAGTCGGCCCTTCGCCCATCCGGGACCCTTCTACATCGTCGTTCTTGGCATCTCGAACGGTACCTCGACGACAAACGTCACAGGGACCGTCTACTCGACCGCGATCTGACCACAGCGGGCGACCCCGACCCCTTGCTTCTACCGGAAGAACCGGTTGAAGCCAAGATACCACCCGACCGCCATCAAGAGGATAGAGCCACCAGACCGGCTATCAGGATCCCGTCCGCGACACTCCCTATCAGGAACCCCACTACACTGAGGAGGACGTAGCTCGCCGCCAGTAGAAGGAGGACCCGGAATCCGTGGGTTCCCTCGTCGGACAAGTGACCCCTCTCCCTTCCCGGGCACAGCACCGGCGGTCTTCTCGCGCGCGGTCGCGGTTGGAGGGCAGGGGAGAACGCTTGGCCTTTGGTCGATTACGAACCGGAACTCTTGGCCGTAGAGGGCGCAGGCCGGCAAGATAAGGGACTGAGCCTGTCCGTGACAACTCGGAGGCTCGCATGTCTGACCGGTGGAAGGACAGCGCCCTCCTCTTCGGCATGATCCTGTCCGTCTTTCTCGCGTTCTTCACAACCTGGAACGGTGGATCTCCTGGTGTGTTCGCATTGATCGGCGTGGTGTGCGGTTACTTCTATGGCCGACGCTCCATAGCGAGACAGAGGACCGCGCGGGTCGCGTGGGGCCAGGCCACGCCAGCTCCACCTTCCCACGCCCCGGATCTTGGTCCACCCGGCATGAGGTAGCGTTCGATTAGGCACGGGGGGAACCTCCCCTCGCGGGCGATTGCGCGACCCGGGACGATGCTTGCCTCGACCCGAAGCGGGACGAATCGCCTGCGAGGACTTGCTCGAGCCCTCCGAGGGGTCCCAGCACGGGTCGAAAAGGGGGGACACCCGGCCGCCCGGGCGCCGGAAGGGGTTTGCTATCTGCTCAACGAGTGGAGGACCGAACGAGCGGATACCTCGCTAGACGGACGACGAACTCGGCGAACGACCTCTCGACCTAGCCGGGCCCGAGATACGGCCAAATCGGGCAATATCTGTGACGTGCATCCGCCTGCTGAGCTATGGCGGAGTGCCTCCCTGCCGTACATGGGCAATCCCGGCGCTGCGTACCTGGCGGGAGGCCGGGCCGAGCCGGTCGACTCCCTGTTGGCTTGCCGCGTGGCGATCCGAGGTTGCGCCACGAAGGACTGACTCCGTCGTGCAGCGGTCGCAAGTCGGGGCGGGCGATGTCGGGCACGCCGGTCGGTAGGTCGTCGCCGGTTTACTTCTTGGCGCCCATGGCTTTGAGCGCTGCGTTGTCCTCCGAGTAAGCCTGCTCGAGGAACGCTCGGACCGCGGGCTCCAGTTGCGGGGCCGGGATCGTCTTCGAGGCGAACTCGCCTATCACCGTCACGCCGGTCTTTCCCCCCATCGGTGTGTAAAGGTTGAAGAACTTCGAGCCACCCATCGGCCCCTCGAGCATCTCGATCGCGATGCCGACCGGGGGCAGCGCGGTGACCCGGGTCCTCATCGGGACCCAGTTGCCGCCGACATTCGCCTCCCAGCTGAGCTCCATCGAGTTCTCCGTGAGCGGCCTCTGCTTGTAGTTCCGGCTCTTGTGGGCACGGTTGTGGTCCTCCGGCATTTGGAGGTACTTCCAAACCGTATCGAGCGGTGCGTCGAACTGGCTTCCCTCGTCCTTGATGTGGACCATAGGCGGGGATGACAAGGCCCCCCTATCAACCCACGCACGCGGCGTTCGGGGGTCGGGGCCGACGTGCCTCCCTCGCCCGCTCGGCTGGCGGACCATGCCTACGGTCGACTTCGCCCCGGAGCGTGTTCGGGCGCGAGGTTCTTAACGGGGAAGGTACTGGCCTTGGCGGTCGGGGACCTCCTTGCGGACTGGCCGGGGACGAGCAATCCTTCGAGCCACCCCCGCTCTCGCGGTCGTCGCCTTGGTCCTCCTCTCGCCGTCGCTCGGCGCGCTACCCTCTACGGCCGCGAGGGTGGGGAACGGGGCCACCGACGTAGAGCCGGGGATCGTAATCGCACCGTTCGGAGCCACGGTGACCTGGAACGGTCACGACATCTCGAACGCAAGCAGCCCCAGCTCGGCGTTCTCG
>JASHYQ010000205.1 GCA_030042955.1 Thermoplasmata archaeon | reverse complement strand
GACTTCGACCTGCTCCACGGTTTCCTGGAGGAAGCCCTCCGGGTCGACCCGCACAAGCTCCTGTTCGTACGCTCGCCCCAAGCCGCGCTCGACCGACTCACGTTGGCCGGAGACCCAGGGCAGAACGGGACGGCCCTCCTCCTCCCTCCCCTCAGCGAGAAAGGCATCGAGGAGCGGGCCTTCGGAAGCGGCCACGTCATGGCACACAAGTCGACGATGTTCCTGCCGAAGGTCGCCGAGGGATTGGTCTTCGCGCCCGCCGACGGACGGGGCTAGCGGCGCCCTACCGCTCCGAGGCTACGGTGGAGCCCCTCCCTCCAAGACCCGAGCGCGCAGGTTGTCGAGCCATAGCTGATGCCCTCGCTCCATCCGGTGAGGTCGGAGGGCGTGGTCGAGACGGGCGAGCGCCCCGTACTGGGACTCCTCCGTCACGATATGGCACCCCGAATCCGTCGGGGAGAGCAGCCACGCGTGGTAGACGTCCACCCCAAACCCGCGGGCGCTCCAGGCCAGCCTGGACGGAGGCTCGAACTCCGCCACCACCGAGCGGAGCGAGGCGCTGAACGTCCTCCAACGGAAGCGGACCCCCGCTGCGAGGTCGGCCCCGCCCCCCTCGAGGGCCACGTTCGAGGCGTTCGGATACCACCTCGGCCAGTCCGTCGCGCGGATGAGCCAAGCCCACACTCGGTCGGATGGTGCTTCGATGTCGACCTCGTTGCGAACGTGGACCGGCGCCCTGGTCGGCAGGAACCGATCCGGCCATCGGATCATAGGAACCGATTCATCGGCTTCAACGAGCAACGGCGGCTCGTCTGTTTGCGCACACCGGGCAGCCCGAACTCTTCGCCGAGGGAGAGGCCGCGTAGAACACCGGGGAGGCGTGCCTTCGCCGGAAACAGACGAACAGCCGTCGGTCCGTCCCGTCGCGGGCGCGGAACGGATAGACCCTCCAGTACACGACCCGAACGCCCCGCCGTGGTCGGGCTGCCGCCAGAAAACGTTCGGCCGCACGACCGAGCTCCGGCCCGTGACGCGTTGCGAGCCTCAGGTCCCACAATCGGACAAGGGATCGCGGGACGGTCCACCGTTGCAGCGTGCTCCGCACCGCCGGGGTCGGATCGCGCCGGCTCCACTCGGCGTACGAGGTGACGGAGACGATACCGGAAGGGCAGGCGCGTACCGTCCAGGTCCCGGGGAGGTGGCTAGCGATCCGTCGGGACCGAATCGGTCGGTCGCAGTGTCGGTAACACTTCCCTCCCGGGGAGTCGAGCGCGGCTCGCAGGACGGGGGGAATACCGCCCGGGCGTGCCACAATCACACCTCCCGAAGGACCGACGTCAGCCACGCGCTCGCGAGGAGGTCCTGCCAAGCGCGTTCGGTGCGGGGTACCTGCTCGGAGAACCCAGTCAGCAGCGGGTCGACCCGGCCATCCGACCATTCGAGGAACACTTGGGGGATCAAGTAGTCCGGGGAGGCGTCCCCATAGGCTCGCACGAGCCGGTCGGCCAGCTTGACCTGTCCCCGCCGGTCGATGTCAAGGGTCCGCAACGGAACCCGGAGGCGCGCGGCCAGGCGACGCCCGTTCCGGACCGAGAGCGGGACACAGTGGGGGCACCATTGGGCCAGCACGATCGTCAGTCGAGTCGGCTTGCGCCGGGGCTGCGGACGGACCATGGTCTCCCTACGGTTCGGTCGCACTTCACGCATGCGGTCTAGAAGGGTTCACTTCGGCCTCGCACGTTATAGTCCGCCCGGGGTGCTGGACCAGGGATCGTCGTCCGAGGGGGGTAACCACGATGACCCGACCGGTGGCCAGGAGCTGGGAGAGCACGGGACTCGAGGTTCTCCGGACGACCGACTTCGACGGGACGCGGCTGAAACGGCCGGGATGGTACGCGGTCTGTTTCGGAGCGACGTGGTGCCCACCCACCCGCAGCTTCATGCCGAAGTTCGTCGCCCGGGACGGACACCTACCCGCCAAGTTGGCGATCGCGGATATTACCGACCTGAACGACCCGCTGTGGGACACCTTCCGGATCCGGATCACGCCCACGATGATGGTGTTCCGGGAGGGGACCCCCGTCGGCAGAGTGGACGGTCGACGGTTCATCGGTCTACGGAATTCCGACCTAGAGCGCCTGGCGCAGTTCCTGGGCGGAGAGCCCGGCCGAGCCCCTAGCTGATGCCTCTCGGCGTACCACAGCACGTCTCAAGAGGTCTCGACGCTCGAGGTCCGGGCAGCTGGCCACGGAGTCAGCCGTCAGGGACGACCGTGATCTCGTTCATCACGCCGACTCGCCACCCTGAGCCAACCAACATCCGACGTATCGCAGGAATGCTCCCCCGGGGCTCTGAATTCATCGTAGTGTCGGTGCCCGGCGGGGCGGCGCACGCACGCAACGTCGGGGCCGCGGCGGCCTCGGGCGAGGTCTTCGTGTTCGTCGACGACGACGTGCATCTAGAGTGCCAATGGAACTGGGACGAGTGGTTGACGTGGGACTGGCAGTTCGCGATCGCCTCCCTCTACTGGCCCGCACCGGAGGTGAACGTGTTCATGATGCGGCTCGAGAGCACGATGCTCAGCGTGCTCCAGTGCGTCTTCCGGTACAAGCTGTTCATGTCGGGCTTCGCGGCCGTCCGTCGTGAGGCGTTCGAGGCGGTCGGGGGGTACCGAGACGCCGTGACCTTCGAGGAGCATTCGATTACCATGGACTTCTACAACCACCACTTCCGGGGAGCACGGTTGCCGGTCCGGGTCAACATGTTGCGGCGGTGGCAGGGCTGGAAGCGCATCAACAACGCTACGAGCCGCGGGAAATCCCACCCTCCCCCCAAAGACGGGGAGGTCGTGGTCCGACAGCTCTAGGCCCACTCGACCCTGCCGGCCCGGGATCCCCTCCGCGAGCGGTGGGGAGGCCTACCTCACTCGGTCGGTCGCACCGCCTCGGCGGGCGGGAGGTGGGCCGCTCGGAGGGACGGTTGGGCGACCGCCAGCATGGAGAGCCCATAGGCGACGGTCAGGATGATGGCTAGGTTGGTCCACGGGACCGCGAAGGTCGAAACCCCCGCTGAGGTGGCCGAGGCGCTCTGGGTGAGGTCCCAGACGATGAGCAGGCCGAGCCCCGTGCCGATCGCGATCCCGACGAGCGCGACGAACGAGTACTCGAGGAAGA
>JASHYQ010000204.1 GCA_030042955.1 Thermoplasmata archaeon | reverse complement strand
CTCTCCCCACCGAACAGGGGGCGCCAGAACGTCGCGAGGGCGAACGCCAGGACGATGGGGGAGACCAGGAGCGGAGCAAAGAGCAGCAGGCCGAGCCCGGTCCCGGCTCTCGCCCCGCGGAGCGCGGAGAAGGCGGCGGGCACGACGAGCAGGACGGAGATCCCGGCGGCGGCGACCGCGAAGATCAAGGTGTTCGTGAGCGCCCCCGGGATGCCGATGCCGAGCCGGGCCGCGGTGCTGGAGGCGAAGAGCGTCCCCCAGGCGGCCCCCGCCCCGAGATGGCCGTACGGCTCGACCGTCCGGTACAACACCGCGCCGAGGACGAGAGCGACCCCGCCGAGCACCAGGACGGTCTCCGCAGCGAGCAACCCCACCCCAACGTCCCGCCTCGGGAGAGGCCGTGCCCCGCCCTCGCGACGGCCCCCGGACGGCCAGAGGCCGCGGGCAAGGAGCAGGTACACGAGCGTGGGAGCGAGGAAGAAGGCGACCATCGCGAGCGCAAGGAGGCCCGCGCCGTTCGGGTCCAGCAGGACCGTGTCGAGCGACCAGATCCGAGCTTCGACCGTGTAGCAGCGGGCGCCGCAGAGTAGGAGCGGTGGGGCGAAGGAGAGCGCGGAGAACAGGAAGGTGAGCAGCCCTCCGGCCGCCGCCCCGACCCACGTCGGACGTGCCCAGGTGTCCCGGTAGGCGCGGACCGGGGAGCCCCCGAGCGTCGCGACGGTCTCCTCGAGGTCCCGGGAGGCGACCTCGCAGCCCGTCGCCGTGAGCAGGACCACCAGCGGGAGGTTGAAGACGAGGTTCACGGCCACGATTCCAGGGACCCCGGTCCCGAGGAACGACAGACCGGGCAGCAGGCCAGTGAGGAGGCCGGCGGAGCCGAACAGGTCCTCCACGCCCAGCACGATCACGAGGCTCGGGAGGAGGAAGGGAACGAGAAGGACCGACCGGACGACGGACCTTCCCGGCCAGAGGTACCGGCCGACGAACACCCCCGCGGGGTAGCCCAGCGTCGTCGCGAGGCCGGCGGAAAGGCCCCCCTGTTCGAGGGAGTTCCCGATCGCCTGTCGGTTCAGGGGGCTCGCGAGCGCCGCGCTAAAGCCACTCCATCCCCCGGCGCTCGAGAGCGAGGAGGCGAACAGGAAGGCGACCGGGAGGAGCGCGAAGAGGGCCACGAACGAGAGGATCGGCCCGAAGAGAGCCCATTCCCCGGCGGAGCGCTTCATCCGGCCCCGGTCGCGAGCTCGAGCCAGTCCGTGACCCAGCCCGAGAGGCTCGCGGCGACCTCTGCCGGGGTGGTGTCGTTGTTGAGAGGTACGATCGTCGCCGGATTGACCGCCGCCGAGAAGACGGAGGGAAGCCCGACGGTCTCGTTCGCGGGGTACTCCCACTCGGTCTCGGGGAGGAGGCCCTGGACCGGCCCGCTCAGGAACCAGTTCTCGAACTGTTCATCCAGGGCGAGGTGCCGGGTACCGCTGACAATCCCGATCCCGTAGATTGTGCGCCAGCCGTAGGCCGTCCCGTTCCACCAGGAGACGGTCGAGTTGTACTCGCCCGCCGCGCCGTTCGCCGCGGCGTAGGCAGGGTCGGTCGTGTAGCTCACGACCATCTTCGGACCGTTCGGCCCCGTGAACTCGCCGAACGCCGTGCCCCAGTCGGGCGCCGGCGGGGGCGCGTTCGGAAGCACCGCCGACCAGAACGCCTGCCAATTCGCCTGGTGCAGGACGTGCGCGTAGAACTCGATCTGCCAGACCAGGAACTCCTCGCCGGTGATGTCCTGCGAAGGGTCCTCGACCTGGAGCTGGCGGGCCCAGGAGGCGTTGGAGACGAAGTCCGGGAAGGAGGCGTGCGCCACCGCGCCGCCGGTCTCGTTCGCGAACGTCGAGTTGTAGTCGATGCCGAGGTACCCCCACTCGTACGGGACGACCGCGTCGTCGGGGGAGAGTTCCTGGACGAGAGCGGGCGAGACGTTCGCCAGCGCAGGGGGGGCATACGGGATGAGCAGGTGGTCGGCGTCCGCCTCCGGGCCGGTCAGCTCGTCCAGCCCGATGACGAGGTCGGCGCCGGGAGCGTTCTGCTGCGCGAGCAGGGTGCTCGCGAGCGTCCCCGGCGGGCACTCCACATCGATCTTCACGTTGTGCGCGCTCTCGAACGCGCCGAAGACCTGCGACCAGGCGGGAGCTCCGCAGTCCGCCCCCCCGAGGAGACTCGGGTAGGTGTAGATCACGAGGGTCGCCGGTTCCGTGCTCACCAGGGCGTACACCCCGAGGCCCGCGACGAGGACCACGACCACGACCGCGAGCGCGACCAGGACCCGCCGGGAACGACCCGGGCCACGGAGCCGGCGCGGAGAAGTGGAGGGGTTCGGTTCTGGCCTCATCCCTCCGCGGGGCTGGCGGAGAGGCTGCCTATGGGCGGCATTGCGTTCCCTTCGCGGGCATTATCCCGTGCAGGTTCGTGGGGTCGACGAGGTCTCCCTCGTCCTCTCAGCCGGTGCCCAGCTCCCCCTGCGAACTCGTCGATCCCGAGGGAGGGGTTAACATTTCCCCTTCGGGCCGGACGGCGACGCCGGGCTCGAGCGGGCGCGAGAAGATCCCGACGTCCCAGTACCGACCGAACTTCCACCCGACCTCGGAGAGCCGACCGACCTCGCGGAATCCCCATCGGGTGTGGAGGGCGACCGACGCGGGATTCGGGAGGGCGATCACCGCCACCGCGCGGTGGAGCTTCTCTCCCGCGATGGAGTCGAAGAGCGCCCGGTAGAGCCGGGAGCCGAGCCCCCGTCCGACCCAGGGGGGAGCGAGGTAGACGCTCACCTCGACCGTCGTGTCGTAGGCCGGCCGGGGGCGGAACTGACCGGTCTCGGCCCATCCGACGGCGGGGGCCCCTTCCGGCGCCGCGACCCACAGCTGGTACGGCCCCCCAGGGTGACGCTCGAGCCAGGCCCGCCGCTCCGCCGGGGTCGATGGTCGGGTCTCGAACGTGAACGGCGTCTGGGCGACGTAGTGATTGTAGATCTCCGTAAGGGCCTCGAGGTCGCTCGGGAGGGCGGAACGGATACGAAGGTCCTGCACCCCACAGAGTAATCGTGTCGGGATATCAGGGTTCGGGCGGGGAGGGCCGGGGGCTGTCCGGCCCCGACCCACCCCGTCCCTTCCCTGACCTCACGGCCTTATACTCGCGCCGCATCTTTCGCGACGGGGAAGAGGGTCCCATGTCCGATCCGATGGAGAAGCTCCGTTTCGGGACGGAGCTCGTGAAGCGCGGCTTCGCCCGCATGCAACAGGGCGGGGTGATCATGGACGTGACCACCGCCGACCAGGCGGCGATCGCCGAGGAGGCGGGCGCCGTCGCCGTGATGGCGTTGGAGCGAGTGCCGGCGGACATCCGGGCCGCGGGCGGCGTCGCCCGCATGGCCGACCCCCTCAAGGTCCGGGAGATCCGGGAGCGGGTGTCGATCCCCGTCATGGCGAAATGCCGGATCGGCCACACGGCCGAGGCGCGCATCCTTGAATCGCTCGGCGTCGACATGGTCGACGAGTCCGAGGTCCTCACGCCGGCCGACCCATTCCACCACGTGGACAAGAAGAAGTTCACGGTCCCGTTCGTCTGCGGGGCCCGCAACCTCGGCGAGGCGCTGCGTCGCATCGACGAAGGCGCGGCGATGATCCGGACCAAGGGCGAGGCCGGTACCGGCAACGTGGTCGAGGCGGTCCGCCACATCCGGCAGATCTCGTCGGAGGTCGCCGAGCTCATCCAGCTCCCGAAGCGGGAGGTCGCCGCGTGGGCGAAGAAGGAGCGGGTCACCGAGGCGGTCTGCACCGAGGTCCGCTCGCTGGGGCGCCTGCCGGTCGTGAACTTCGCCGCCGGCGGAATCGCCACGCCCGCGGACGCGGCGCTCTGCCGCCTCCTGGGCGTCGACGGGCTGTTCGTCGGCAGCGGGATCTTCAAGTCCGAGCACCCGATGAAAGTCGCCCGGGCGATCGTCGAGGCGTCGCTCCACTACGAGGAACCGGACATTCTCGCGCGCGTGTCCTCCGGGCTCGGGGAAGTGATGCGGGGGATCGACGTCGTGACGCTCCCCCCGGAGGCCCTCCTCCAGGGCCGGGAGTCCGAGCTCCCCGTCGCCCGCCGGCGGGGACCGACCGAGGCGTGAGGCTCCTCCTCCCGAAGACCGCTCGGCCGCTGGCCGTATAGCCGCCTTGCCCGGTGGGGTCGCTCGTGCGGATCGTCCAGGTCTCGCCGTTCTTTGCGCCCCACACGGGCGGGGTCGAGTCGTACGTGCGGAACCTCGCCCGGGAGTTCGCGCACGAGGGCCACGAGGTCACGGTCGTCACCGCCCGCTACGAGCGCCAGCTTCCCGCCGATGACCGCTCCGAGGGGTACCGGATCCTCCGGGCCAGCACGCTCTTCGTCGCCCTCAACACGCCCTTCGACCCCGGGATGACCGGCTTGCTCCGTCGCCTCGACGCGGATGTAGTCCACCTGCACTACCCGCCCCCGCTGACCTCATACTTCGCCACCCGGGGCCTGGTCAACCGGAAGATCCCGGTCTGTCTCACGTACCACTGCGACCTCGACCTCCCCGGAGCGGGAGGACGTCTGGTCGCCGGCGCCTACCAGCGATTCTTCCTCCCCCCGACCCTCCGCCGGGTGGACCGGGTGATCGTCCATACCCGGAGCTACGGTGTCACCTCGGCGATGCTGCGCGGACGTGACCTCACGGTCATCCCCTCGGTGGTGGACCTCGAGCGGTTCCGGCCGGGGCTCGACGCGAGCCGACTGCGGGGCGAGCTGCATCTCCAAGGCAAACGGGTCCTCGCGTTCACCGGCCGCCTCGTCCCGCACAAGGGGGTCAACGTGATCCTGGAGGCGCTCGCCGAGCTCCCGAGCGACGTGGTCCTGATCGTGATCGGGGCGGGGCCTCGGCTCTCGACCCTCGTCCGGCTCGCGCGGTCGCTCGACATCGAGGACCGGGTCCGGTTCTGTCCGGCGGTCAGCGACGACGAGCTCCCGTCCTTCCTCGCCCTCGCCGACGTCTTCGTCTTCCCTTCTCAGAACCGGCTGGAAGGATTCGGCCTGGCGGTGGCGGAAGCGATGGCGGTCGGGCTTCCCGTGGTCGTCGCGGACCTCCCCGGCGTCCGGGAGATCATCGAACCGGGGGTGGAAGGGCTCCTCGCGGAGCCGCTGATCGCATCGGACGTCGCGGAGAAGGTACGCACCCTGCTGGACGACCCGGCCCTCGCACGACGGATGGGCGAGGCCGGACGGCGGCGCGCGGAGGCCCGCTACGGCCTCGCGACGGTCGCCGGCCAGCTCCTCAGTCTCTACGAAGACCTGCGCGCAGCTGGTTGACCTGGACCTTCAGCCGCGCCGCCTCGTCGCCGGCGGCCTTCTTCCAGGTCGTGTCGGACGCGGCGTACAGGATGGAACGCGAGGCGCTGACGAGGAGCGCCCGCCCCTCCGAGTCGACTCCCTCCCGGACCGCGGTCGCGAGCGACCCTCCCTGGGCACCGATCCCCGGTACGAGGATCGGGATCTTGTTCCCGAGCGCGGAGCGCGCCGTGCGGAAGGCGTCCGAGAAGGTCGCCCCGACGACGACCCCGACGTTGCCGTGGGTGTGGGCGAGCCGGCGGGCCTCGCCGACCACTGCGAGCCAGAGCGGGCCCCGGGGGGTGGGGATCTCCTGGAAGTCGACCGACCCCGGGTTCGACGAGTGGGCGACGACAAACACGCCGCGTGCCGGGTCCTCGAGGAAGGGGCCGAGGGACTCCCAGCCGAGCCAGGGGGTGACGGTCACGGCGTCGAACCCGAGCTCGTCGAACGAGGCCCTCCGGAACATGCGCATGGTGTTCGGGATGTCGTTCGCTTTGAGGTCCAGGATCCGGAGCCGGGTCGGGCCGATCCTTCCGGAGAGGTGGCCGAGCGTCCGGATGCCCGCCTCCCCGTAGGCGAGGTAGCTCCCGAGCTGCATCTTGTAGGCCGCGGCGTGGTCGTAGGTGGCGTCGATGATCCCGCCCAGGAAACGGTCCAGCCGCCGGGCCGCAGGCACCCGCCGGATCGGCTTCGGCAGGAGGGCCGGGTCGGGGTCGAGCCCAACACAGACGAGCGAGTCCCTCGCCTTCAGGATCCGGTCCACCCTGTCGATGAACCGCAGCGGCACCGGGGTCGGTGAGCTGGCTCGGGAGAAAAGGATTGTGCGACCGCCCGGCGCACCGACCGTCGCGGGCGGGAGGCTTTTATCGCACCGACCCGCTGGCGCGCCGGGTTGCACCGTGCCCGCGACTCCGACCCCGGCCGCTCCTCGAGAGGTACGTCTCCGCGACCTCCGGCCGTCCGACGCTCCGGTCGAGTTCGTCGCGCGCATCGTCACCTGCCAGCGACGCGAGGTGACCCGGAAATCGGACGGGAGTCGCCGGCCCCTGCTCTCCGGTCTCCTCAGCGACGGGACGGCGACGGTGCGATTCAGCTGGTGGGACCCGCCTCGCGAGGGGGTCGAGCGGGGAACCGTGATCCGTGCGGTCGCGCCCGAGGTCGGGGAGTTTCGGGGGCGACCCGAAGTAACCTTCACCTGGAGGTCCCGGGTCGGCCCGGCGAGCGAGGCGGAGCTTCCGCACCTGGACCCCGCGGAGTTCCCCCGCAGGTCGCTGCGCGACCTTCACCCCCCGGACGAAGGGTTCCGGGTCGAAGTCCGGGTCGTTCGGGTCGCCGAACGGGCCGTCTCGGTGGGGGAAGAGCGCCGGGTCGTTTTCGAAGGACTGCTCGCCGACCGCTCGGGGGCACTCTCCTTCTCGGCCTGGTCGGATTTCCGGCTGCGCGCAGGGGACGCGGTCGAGGTCACGGGGGGCTACCTCCGGAGCTTTCGGGGAGCCTCGCAGCTGGTCCTCGACGAGCGGACGACCGTCCGGCGTCTCGAGCAGGCCGACCTTCCCGAAGCGGGAGAGGTGCTGGACGCCCCACCGCGCAGCATGGCGCGCGTGGAGGACGAGGGCGGCGGCGCCTCGGTCTCGGTAGAGGGCCGCGTGGTCGGGCTGCTTCCTCCGAGCGGACTCGTCTACCGGTGCCCTCAGTGTCGCCGGTCCGTCCAGGCTGGGGTCTGCCGGGTCCACGGAGCGGTGACGGGCGAAGCGGACCTCCGGGCCCGGATCGTCCTTGACGACGGCACCGGAGCCGTGACCATCAACGCGGGCCGGGCGGACACGGAGACGCTCTGGGGGACCACCTTGGAGGCGGTCCGGGCCCGCCTTCGGGAGCAACCGGACCCGTCGGTGCTGGAAAGCGAGCTTCTCGAGGCCCTCCTCGGCCGACGACTTCGGGTCCGGGGAACGGGCTCCAAGGACGACTTCGGCGTGACGATCACGCCGGAGCAGATCGACTCGGCGGAGCTCGACCTCGAATCGACCGCCGAGCAATTGAGCGCGCGGTTCGGGAGCGCCCGGCGATGAGCTTCCGCGAACCGGCTTGGCGGGTCACGACGCGCGAGCTCGAGGCGTCGACGGAGGAGGAGCGAGGGTCGGGCGAGCGAGCCGCCTCCTACCTCCTCTCCCCGTTCGGAGGCCGTCTGAACCGCGTCCTGGTCGCCGGCACCCTCTCACCGGCCGAGGCGGTTGGCCGGGACGAGTCGCAGCCGTTCTGGCGGGCGCGGCTCACGGACCCGACGGGGTCGGTGGCGGTCACGGCCGGGAGCTTTCAACCGCGGGCGATGGCCCAGCTCCGCGCCGTCACCGACCCCCGACCCGCCCTCGTGGTGGGGAAGGTTCACTTGTACCGGGGCCGCGACGGCACCGGCTACGTCTCCCTCCGGGCCGAGGCGCTGCGCTCGGTCCCGGAATCCGAGGAGCGGGCCGTCCTCGCGGAGGTCGTCGCGCAGACGCTCGACCGGCTCGACCTCCTCGAACGGCTGGCGGCAAGTCCCGGCGCCTCCGAAGAGTCGCTCGCGTCGGACGGGACGCCTCGCCTCTGGGTCCGGGCCGCCCTCGAGTCCCTTCGTCGCTACCCTTCGTTCGACCGGGCTCCCTTCCGCGCGGGGCTCGCGGCGGTCATCCGGCGGGTCGGAGGGACCGCCTCCGTCGTACCCCCGCCGCCCCCAGCGCCTACGGTTCGGGTCCGACGCGACGTCCCGCCCCCCACCCGAACACCCCCGAGCGCCGCGGAGCGTGCGGAGGAGGCCCTCGTCCTGGACCTCCTCGACCAGGTGGCGGAGGCCTCCCTCGACAACTACGCGGACCGGCGGGAGCTCCTCGCCCGCGTGAGCTCCCAGGGATTGGGGGGGAGCCGAGCGGAGGAGGTCCTCACCCGGCTCGAAGAGGACGGCGTCGTGGAAGAGCCGATCGTGGGCAAGCTCCGACTCTCGGAGCGACCCTCCTAACGCACGGGACTCTCCCCTCGCGGTCGGGAGCATTTATATCAGGGTTGGGCTCGGGGGCGCGGGGGAATGAGGACCACCTGTCTCTCCGATCCGTGACGAGACCTGCGACGAACTGACCCCCACCTCCCCACCGACGCACCAGCACCATGGCAACCAAGGGCCCCTCCCGCATCCTCGCGGTCGTGCTCATCGTCGTCGTGATCGTCGTGGCGGGGGTCGGGGTGTGGGTCGCCCACGACTACCTGGTGCCGAAGTCGACCTCCGCGCCCGAGACCGCCCAGGTCGGCGACAACGTCACGGTCAACTACATCGGGGAGTTCGCGAGCGGGCCCCAGACCGGCCGGGTCTTCGACACGTCGATCTATTCAGTCTACCTCGACAACGCGTCGTACCCGAAATCGCTCGAGTTTCCGTTCACTCACGGCGGCGCAGCGTCCGACTACAAGCCCCTCGGCGTCCACGTCGGACCGTACTCGGGCCAGTACACCATCGGGAACCTCACGTTCTCGAGCGTCGTCACCGGGTTCTGGCAGGGGCTCGTGGGCCTTGGCACGAACCAGACCCGCTGGGTGACGATCCCGGTGAACCTCGCCTACGGACCGCTCAACCCGGCGTGCGAGGCGACGGCGCCGATCAGCTTCACCACCCCGGTGCTCACCGTAGTCCCGACGGCCAACTTCTCCACCCTGTACCCGGGCGCCACCCCCACCCTAGGGTCGACGTTCGCCGACCCGACCTACGGCTGGACCGACCTCGTCTTCACCGTCAACGCGACCTGGGTCACGGTCGAGAGCCTCCCCACCGTCGGCTTTGTCGCGCACTTGAGCGGCTGGAACGCGACGGTCACGGGGGTCAATGCCACCTCCATCACGCTCCGGAACGACATCACTCCGCAGAACTACGGGGGCCTCGTCGGCACCTTCTCGACGGCGAGGTCGTGCGGCGGCGCTTCCGAGAGCCACTTCTTGATCGCCGGGGTCAACGTCGCCAACCAGACGTACACCCAGAACTGGAACCCCGAGGTCGTCGGGCAGAGCCTGGCCTTCCGCGTGACGATCGTCGCGTTCGTCGCGGTCGTGCCGAGCTGAGGAGCTCGCCGAGGGAGCGCCTCACCCGCCGAGGGTGATCTTCCCGCGCTTGAGCAGCTCTTCGAGCTGGGCCTCGGCCGTCGAGGCGATCATGTCCTCCGTCGTCCGATGGGCGGAGCGCGAGTAGGTCCGCAGGGTCCGGCGGGCCTCTTCCCGGCGGGCCCGGGACTCCCCGATCAGCTGGTGGGCCTCTCGGTCGACGCCCGCCATCTCGCCGCTCAACTGGTCGATCTGCTCCATCACCGCGGCGCGGGCCCTCGCCTTCGCGCGGAGCTCGGCCACCACGCTGCCCGCGTCCACGAGGCGGGCCCGGACGGCCTCCATCTTCGCGTCCCGCTCCTGGCGCGTCGCGTTGAGCTCCTGAACGAGCCGGTCGACCTCTCCGCGGCAGGCCGTCACCCGTCCCTCGGCCTCTTTGCGGAGCCGTTCGTGCTCGGCGACGACGGCCACCCGGGCCTCGGCCTCCTTGAGGTCCTTGGTCCGCTCTCGGAGCCGGAGGATGAGCGCCTTCTCGTCGTCGAGACTGAGGACCGAGGTCTGCTGCCGATGCTCCATCTCGGCGATCTCCCGCTTCAGCTGGGCGGGCCGCAGACGGTCCGTGGGAGGGAACCCCGCCCGTAGCTCCCGCATCCCCGCGACCGCTGCTTCGAGGTGCCGGCGGGCCGCTTCCAGGGCCTTGCGCGTGGCCACGAGCTTGTGGCCCAGCTCACCGTGCTCGGCATACAGCCGTTCGACCTCTGCCTGGGGGGCCTGCCGACGGTCGTAGAGCGCCTTCTGCTCCGCGGAGAGACGACGCATCTCGTCGATCAGGGCCCGCCGTTTGTCCTCGAGGGAGCGGAACTTGGACTCGAGTTCCCGGAGGCGACTGCGGGTCTCGGCTTCCCGCTCCTCCTCCTCCTCGGAAAGCATCGGGCGGGGCGGCACGTCCGGACGGAGGCACCGGACCCCAGAAAAGCCCTTCCGGAGGCCCCCCGGCCACTTCCGCTCAGGGTCCTCGGCGACCGGTGCGCCGGCCGCTCGGCGCCGGCCTCGCGAACCGCTGGGCAGCGAAGAGGGCCGCGGGGACCGCCGCGTCGATGTTCACGACCGCCAACGGCGCGCAGGATTGCAGCATCGCGTTGAGCGCCGCCTCCCCCTGGCCCCCCCGCCCGTAGCCCACGGAGGTGGGAATCCCGACCACGGGAGCGTGCACCATTCCCGCGACCACGGTCGGGAGGGCTCCCTCTCGTCCGGCGAAGACGAGGTAGACCTCCGGCCCGGCGCGCTCGAGCCTCCGGAGCGCGCGCAGAAGACGGTGAAGGCCGGCAACGCCGACATCGTTGGCCCACACCACCTTGATCCCGAGCTCCTCCAGGATCGCGCGGGCCTCCTCGGCGAGCGGGACGTCGCTGGTCCCCGCGGTCACGACGGCCACCACGCCGGCACGGTACGATACGCCGAGGGGTCCCTCGAGCCGCAGAAGTCGGCCAGACGCCAACTCCCGGGAAGGAAGGCCGTCCCGAGCCGCGCGGGCGAGTGCCCTCCGCTGCGCTCCGGTGGGCCGGGAGACGAGCGCTCCCATGCCGGACCGGTGCACGTGACGCAGGATCTCGAGCAGGTGGTCGACCGTCTTGCCCTCGCCGAGGATGACCTCCGGTACGCCGACCCGCCGCGGCCGGTCGCGGTCCATTCGCGCGATATGTCCGACCGCGAGTTCCCGGGGGTGACCCGGACGACGCGGGCTCGGTCCAGGTCGCGGCATACCCCCCGGGACCCAAGCCGTGATATAGCGGGTCCCGGTGGTCCGCCGGTTCTGGCCAAAATGCCCGACTTCTCCCTCTCCCCGGAGCAGGAAAGCCTGCGGGACATGGCCCGGAAGTTCGCCCGCACGGAGATGGCTCCGCACGCGGCGGAGTGCGACAAGACGGCCCGGTTCCCCGAGGAGATCTATCGGAAGGCCTACGACCTCGGGCTGATGAACCTCAACGTGCCCACCGAGTACGGCGGAAGCGGCCTCGGGCTGTTCGACCAGTGCCTGATCGTCGAGGAGCTCGCCTACGCCTGCGGAGGCATGACGACCTCGGTCATCGCCAACTGCCTCGCGCTGGAGCCGATCCTGCTGGGCGGAACCCCGGAGCAGAAGGAGCGCTTCCTCCGGCCGTTCTGCGCGGAGTACCAGTTCTCTTCCTTCTGTCTCACCGAACCCTCGGGGGGCAGCGACGCGGGGGGACTTCGGACCCTCGC
>JASHYQ010000203.1 GCA_030042955.1 Thermoplasmata archaeon | reverse complement strand
TCCCAGCGGGTGCGGTGGAGCTGGTCGGAGCCGCGGGGGCGGAGCCTCCCGCGGCGCCCGGCCCGGGGCTTGGCGTTAGATCGGCAACGGCCGCTTTCAGGCCCGAAGACGACGAGGAGCTGTCGGGGGGGGCGCTGGGAGCCGAAGGGGACCCCGGGCTCGATGGAAGGCTCGCCCCCGGAGACGAAGAGGTAGGGGTGGAGGCCGGCTCGACGGTGACGGTCACCGAAACAACCGTGACCCCGGCGCCCGCGGCAGAGGCGTCCCCCGGGCCGGCTTGCGCCCCGAGGTAGGCGGAAGAGCCGATCGGGGCGAGGAGGGACTGACCCAGCACGATCACGGCGAGGCCGAGAACCCACCAGAGCGCACGACCACGCCGCAACGACCCGGACATATGCGGATGTATACGTGTAGGCGGAGGAAGGGGTATTTAATACTGGGGGCTGCAAGACGAGCCTCGCCAGGCCCCGCACTCCCTACCGGCCACCGAGCAGACTAGGGAGAAATCCATTAACTACGGAGTCCACCCCCCGAGCTACTGGATTTCCGTCGCGCCCTAAGAGGCGGGCAGGAGACCGCGTCCGGGGCCAGACTCCGCGCCCGTCCTCGCGGGCGAACGTCGCGGTGGGTGCCCCCAGGGGCGGCCGCCGGGCTCCGGCAAACGGGATGAACCCTTACCCCTCGGCCCTCCATGCGCGTGCGGGCCCTGAGCTGGAACGACTTCGAAGGATGGGTGGAGCTCTACCTGACCCGATACGAGGAGATCGGGCGCAACCCCGACTTGGGGGTCTACCTTCAACCCACGAAGCCCACCCTGCCCGAAGAAGCGGCGCTGTTCGGTCAGGTCATGAAGCAGGTCCTCGCGGGAGACATGGTCGCAAGCGTAGCGGAGGCGGAAGGGAAGCTCGTCGGTGTCTGCATGGTTGCCCGCCGCGGCCACCACCTCGAGGACCGTCACTTGGGGGACCTTGGAATCGCCCTCCACCCGGACTGGCGCGGGAGGGGATTCGGGGACGCCCTGATGCGGGACGCGTTGGAGAAGTGCCGGGGCGTCTTCGAGGTCGTGGAGCTCAAGGTGGTCGCCCTCAACGAGGGCGCCTTGCGCCTGTACCGCAAACACGGGTTCGAGGTCTACGGGAGAGAGCCCCGAGCGTTCAAACGTGGGGACCGCTACCTGGACGAAATCCTGATGCGACGAGACATCGAGCCTCGGAACCCCGCGGCGAATTAGGGCTGAATCACGTTAGCTAGAGGCACGGCGATGAGCACGATCCGAACGATTGCCGTCCACGACATCGTCCAGCGGGCGTACCCTCGCCCTCCCGCCACCGAGCAGGACGAGGTTGCGATGGCCGTCGGGAAGGCGATCGACGGAGCTCTCTCCCACTTCGGCCACCTGGCCCGTCAGGGACGCAAGCCGAGCGCGACCTCAATGCGGGAGCTCGCGGCGACCCTGCTAGACGAGGGACTCGCCGAGGCGGCGGTCCGGGTCGCTGCGCCCGAGCGGGAGAAGATCCTTGCGCAGTTCCGCGCCGTCCTCCAGGCCTACCGCCAAAGCGAGATTTTCGGTCTGGCGCGACCGCGAACCCGCGTCATCCGGATCGACGGGCGCGTAGGGGTCTACGCCCAGCCGGACTATTGGGACGGCCGAGCCCGGTTCTACGAGATGAAGAGCTACCCGGCGATCCCGCCCCGCCCCGACGTCGCGATGCAACTCAGGCTGTTCCAACTGGCGTTCCCGACCTTCGAGGCGGTCCTCGTCTGCCTGAACCGCCACTCCACCCCGGTTCAGACGACCTCCGCCGTCATCCCCCGCCCGACCGCGGAAGAAGGGGCGGCCGCGTTGCGTCTCGCTTACGACCTCGGCCTCGAGTTCGGTCAGGAGAAGGTGGCGGAGTACGTCGAGGGTCCGTTCGTCGATTACGTCCTTCCACCCCCGTCCGGGTAGACCGCGAGAATGCCCTGCGAGTCAGCGGGAGCCGGAGGAGGATGGCCCGGCCGAGATCTTCTCGAGTCGGCCGGTCCGGCCAAGCGAGATCTGGGGTCGTCCGCGGAAGTCCGAGACCCAGCCCTCGATGATCCGTACCCGATCCCCGGCCTGCGCGAGGTCGACCTCCGAGCCCCAGAGGACGAGCGAGATCTCCCCCGTGGCGTCCCGAAGCTTCCCGTTGCGCACTTTCTTCGTCGTCCCCTCGCGGGTCTCGACCTCGCGGACGGCTTCGAGCTCCGAGACCGTGCCCTCCACGGTCGCGACCCGCGACGGCCTCAGGTCGGACACGAACGTCGCGGGCGGCTTGCTTTCGGGCATCGGAGCATGGCATGGGGCGTCCGCAGATAAGGCGTGAAGGTCGGGCCCTTCCCATGCGTCGAGGCGATGGCTCATCTTTCGCGGCTCCTCCCTTCCTCGAGGGAGAGCGGTGGGACGGATCGCCATCTGGGCCCGTCCAGCAAGCTCGCGCGACCACCTCAGCTGGGACCCGTGGCGTGGCCGCTGGGTCGTCGCCTGTCAGGCCCCGGCCGCGGGCGACGCGGCCAACGACTCGATCTGCGCTCTCGTCGCGGGATGGCTCGGCGTGAGCACGGAGCAGGTCCGATGGGTCAGTGCGGGCCGGTCCCGGGCCAAGGTCCTGGTGGTCGACTGCCTTTTGGACCCCGAGCTCTACCGCCGCCTCCGTCGGGCCAGCACCGGATCGCTGAGATGAACGGAACCTTCCTACCACCTCGCGCCCGGAGGGCGCGTCAAGACCGTCCGGCCCCACCCCCACCCAGGAGGCGACCGTAGGCGGGCCGGCTCCGGGATGTCGGTCGGCACCGCGTCAGGCGA
>JASHYQ010000202.1 GCA_030042955.1 Thermoplasmata archaeon | reverse complement strand
GTAGCCGCCGCTGACCGCCTCCATCTTCGCGAGCGCCGAGTTCGCGTAGTTGGCCGAGCACTTCGCCTGGGGAGGAAGGGACCGGGAATCGATGCGGACCCAGCTCGAGACGGTCGCGCGGACCCCGTGCTGGACGCCCGCGGCGCCGAGGTAGGCGCCCCACTCCCACTCGGCCACGGCCACCTGCACCGGGCTCTTCGTCGGGTCGAGTCCCATCTCGCCGTAACCGGAAAACGCGATCGGCCGGATGTACGCCTCCGGCGTCTCGTTCGCCCGAACCACGTCGATGCAGGCCCCCTTGATGACGGCCTGCGTGAACGGAAGCGCCATTCGGTAGGCCTTGGCGCTGTTCATGAGGCGCTCCAGGTGCTCGTCGAGGCGGAAGATCGCCGAGCCGTGGGCGGTCCGGTGGCATCGGATCCCCTCGAAGACCGCGTACCCGTAGTGCAGTCCGTGGGTCATCACACTGACCTGGGCAGCGTCCCAGTCGACGAGCTTGCCGTCGAGCCAGATCTTCTTGAGGGCCTGGATTCCGACCATGGCACCCGGGGAACCTGCTGACGGCATTAACCTGGCGCGTCAGGTCGACTTGACTTGTTCTTAATCCCCTCCAGCGACGGTCTCTCCGACGGGCAGCGACGATGATCGAAATTCGATTCCATGGCCGTGGGGGGCAGGGCGCGGTGATCGCTTCCGAGCTTCTCGCCCAGGCCGCCTTCCTCGACGGACGGGAACCCCAGAGCTTTCCGTTCTTCGGGGTCGAGCGCCGGGGAGCGCCGGTCACCGCCTTCGCCCGCATCGACGACCGGCCGATCCAGCTCCGCACCTCCATCGAGCACCCGGACGTAGTCGTCGTCCTCGACCCGGGGCTGCTCCACACCACCCCCGTCACGGACGGACTCAAGGAAGGAGGCCTCCTCTTGGTCAACTCCCGCCTTCCGCCCGAGGAGGTCGTGGCCCCTGCTTCGGTCCGGCGGGCCACGGTCGACGCGACGCGGATCGCGGTCGCGCACGGTCTCGGCACGGCGTCGACCCCGATCGTCAACACGGCGGTCCTGGGAGCGCTCGCGAAGGCAGCGGGCGTCGTCACGCTCGATGCGGTGCAGCGCGCCATCGACCAGTTCGTTCCGGGGCACCGGCCCGAGAACCGCCTCGCCAGCTCGGATGGGTACGAGTCGGTCCGGCTCGCCGGCCCCATGGAGCACGGGGCCCCGGTCCTCGCTCACCGGCTGACCCCCCTGATCACCGTGCCCGAGGGCCCGCTCGCCACTCGGCCCAGTAGCGACCTTCACACCGCGGCGTGGCGCACGCTGACGCCCGTCGTCCATCTCGAGAAATGCACCCGGTGCAACTTCTGCTGGAAATTCTGCCCGGACGACGCGATCGGGTTCGACTCGAACGGCTTCCCGGTGATCCGGCTTGACTACTGCAAGGGGTGCGGGATCTGCGCCGCGGAGTGCCCGCCGCGCACGATCGAGATGGTCGCGGAGGCCTAGGAGGAGGACGATGACACGGTTGGTGATGTCCGGCGCCTACGCGCAGTCCTACGCCGCGCTGCTCGCGAAGGTCCAGGTCGTTTCCGCCTACCCGATCACGCCGCAGACGAGCATCGTCGAGAAGCTCGCGGACTTCGTCGCGACGGGGAAGCTGAAGGCCGAGTACATCAAGGTCGAGTCGGAGCACAGCGCGCTGCAGGTCTGCGTGAGCGCGGCCGGGCTTGGTGCCCGGACGTACACGGCGACCTCGAGCCAGGGCCTACTGCTCATGCACGAGCTGCTCCACTGGGCCTCGGGGATGCGCGCGCCCATCGTGATGGGCGTCGTCAACCGGGCCGTGGCGCCTCCGTGGGACATCGGGGCGGACCACACCGACACGATGTCCCAGCGTGACACGGGCTGGGTCCAAATCTATGCCGAGAGCAACCAGGAGGTCCTCGACACGGTCCTCCAGGCCTACCGGCTGGCCGAAGACCCGATGGTCCGCCTCCCGGTCATGGTTACCGAGGACGCGTTCTACCTCTCCCACACGGTCGAGCCGGTGGACGTCCCCAGCCAGGAGCTGATCGACCGGTTCCTTCCCCCGCGCGATGCTCGGGCCGTTCTGTTCCCGGGGGTCGCGTCGCGGCTGGGCTCGTTCACCGGGCCGGACCACTACGTCGAGTTCCGGCGGGAGGTCGCTCGGGCAATGGACCGCGTGCCGGCGACCTTCGCCGCCGTCGAGGCGGAGTACGAACGGTTGACCGGACGCTCGCACGGCGGTCCCCTCTCGACCTACCGGACCGACGACGCCGACGCGGTCCTCGTGACGATGGGAACGGCCGCCACGACGGCCCGCGGCGTGGTGGACGACCTCCGGGCCGAGGGTCGGAAGGTCGGCCTCGCGAAGTTGCGGATGTTCCGACCGTTCCCGACCCTCGCGGTCCGCGACCTCGCCGCGACGGTCGACCGCCTCGGGGTCATGGACCGGTCGTACACGTTCGGCGCCACCGGGCCGGCGGCCACGGAGGTCGCGGCCGCACTGTATACCAGCCCCCACCGTCCGACGATCTCAGGGTTCTTCGCCGGGATCGGCGGGCGCGACGTGACCCCGGGCGAAGTCCGGCGGATGTTCGGCGCGCTGCTCGCCGGCGAGCCGACCGACGTCCGGTGGATCGACCTCGAAGAACAACAGGAGCTGAAGATCCATGGCTAAGCTCACAATCCCCGCCCAGGAACTGATGTACTCCGGCCACGCCGCGTGCCCGGGTTGCGCCGCCGCGCTCGCCATGCGCCTCGTGCTGAAGGGGCTCGGCCCCCGGACCGTCGTCTCGATCCCGGCGTGCTGCTGGACCGTTATCGCGACACCGTATCCGACGAACGCCCTCGGGGTCTCCGTGTTCGACAACCCCATCGAGTCGACGGGCGCCTCGCTCTCGGGGTTGCGAGCCGCCGCGGACGCGCTCGGCTACAAGGACTTCCACGTCGTGGGATTCGCCGGCGACGGCGGGACCGCCGACATCGGGCTGCAGGCGCTGAGCGGGATGCTCGAGCGCCGGACCAACGCGATCTACGTGATGTACGACAACGAGGGGTACATGAACACGGGCGTGCAGCGGAGCGGCGCCACGCCGCAGGGGGCGTGGACCACGACGACCCCGGTCGAGGGCACCTCTCGCGGCAAGCCCGAGGCGAAGAAGGACATCATGGGCCTCGTGCTCGCGCATCGGCCGACCTACGCGGCGACCCTCAACCCTGCGTTCCCGGAGGATTTCGTGCGGAAGGTCGAGAAGGCGAGGGACCTCACCGGGTCGAGGTTCCTCCACGTCTTCACCCCGTGCCCCCCCGGGTGGAAGTACTCGTCCGAAGAATCGATCAAGCTGGGCCGGTTGGCCACCGACTCGGGCATCTTCCCGCTCTTCGAGGCAGAGAACGGCAAGGTTCGCATCACCCGGAAGGGCGGCGCTCTCAAGCCGGTGGACGAGTACATCCACGCGCAGGGTCGGTTCCGTCATTTCACGCCGGAGGATATCCAGGCCTTCCAGGCTGAGGTCCGACTCGCCTGGGAACGCCTGCTTCGGCTCGAGAAGGAATCGCTCTGACTCCCCGGGTCCGGAGTCCACTGAGCCGGTGCCCCTCCCGCGCGCCGGGAGGCGCTGCAGCAGGGTGCGCAACTCACGCGCGCCGCGGGTGCTCAAGGTGGTGGTCGAACCAGTTCCGGGCCTCTAGAGCGACCTGCTCGAGCGTACCGGGTTCCTCGAAGAGGTGCGAGGCCCCGGGAATCACCACCAGCTTCTTCGTTCCGGGCAGTTGACGCAGCGTCTCCCGGTTGATCGCGAGGATCATCGGGTCGTTCTCGCCGACCAGTAGGAGGGTCGGGCAACGGACCTTCCGGACGACGGACGCAGCGAGGTCGGTGCGGGCGCCTCGCAGGACGATCGCCGCGACGTGGGAAGAGCGCTCGGCGGCGGCAGCCATCGCCACCGCGCCGCCCGTGCTCGCGCCGAAGTACCCCACGGGCCGCCCCTTTCCCCAGGGCTGGGCGAGCAGCCAGTCGGTCGCCTTGATGAGTCGTTCGGTAAGCAGCGGGATGTTGAATCGGTACTCGGTCGTCTGGAGGTCGGTCTCCTCCTCGGATGGGGTCAACAGGTCCAGCAGCAGTCCTCCCACCCCCGAGGCTTCGAGGACCTCGGCGACGTGCTGGTTGCGCGGGCTGCTCCGCCCGCTTCCGCTGCCGTGCGCGAAGATGACGGTCCCCCGGGAAGGGCCCGGTCGGTGGAGGTCGGCTTCCAGCACGTCGTCCCCGATCCGGATCCGCACCGCACGGTCCGGCGGCAGCGGTGCGGCACGGTGCCCGCTCGCGTGCGGATTCGGGAGCACCGCCGTCTCCGGGTCAAGCCGGTCCATGCGTCCTCGGGCCAACGGTGATCGATGGCCGGTGGGAGTGACGCAGCATCCGGATGACCTCCTCGTCCGTGACCTGGGTGAAGTCGTCGTACCACTGTCCGACGGCGGAGAACGGTTCAGGCGCGAGCAGGACCACCACATCGTCGGCATGCTGCGAGAGGGTCCACATGGCGTTCGGCGGGCAGACCCCGAGCGCCACGACGACCTTTCGGACGAGGGCGGAGCGCAGGGCCTGGATCGCCCCGAGCATGGTCCCGCCGGTGGCGACCCCATCGTCGACGAGGATCACGAACCGGTCTTTGAGGGGGGTCCGCGGCCGGTCGCTGCGATAAAGGCGGCAGCGACGGTCGAGCTCCCGGGATTCGGCCACGACCGTCGGCCGGAGGTAGGCGACACTAGTCCCGGCCTCACGCACGCGAGCGACGTCGAGGTACTGGTGCCCCCCCTCGACGACGGCCCCGAGACCGTACTCGGGGTTCTCGGGTGCGCCAATCTTCCGGACGATCAGTACGTCCAAGGGGGCGTTCAACCGGTTGGCGATCTCGTAGGCTACGGGGACCCCCCCGCGTGGGAGCGCGAGGATGAGCGGCTTCTCCGACTGGTACTTGAGCAGTCGCTCGGCCAGCCTCCGCCCGGCCTCCCGGCGATTCGGGAGGCGCGGAATCGCCCACGCCCCGGACTCCATAGCCTACGGTCGTTGTCAGCGCGCGCCGGAGGGTAAGTTCCATCGTCAACTACAATTCACCCGGCCCTCCCGGCACCGTCGCGCCGAGCCGGAGGCGGCCCCGCTACCGTTCCACGCCCTCTTCCCGAGGGATATACCCCCCCGGGTTCTCCCGACGGACGTCGTGACGACCAGCGCGAGCGCGCCGCCATTTCCGGGGGTCGACCCCTCTCCCGGACTCTCCTGGAGCATCCCCGGGCTGCGCGAAGACCCCACGATGTGCCTTCGATGCCGCTCGGCCCAGCTGCTCTGCGGCAAGCCGGTCTGCCCGCTCCTGCTCCGGTACCACGCCTTCGAACGGACCCTTCCGATGGTGCAGGGAACCGAGCTCTCGGGCTCCTCGCCTCCCGCGGTCT